>NZ_JAUNLM010000056.1 GCF_030532265.1 Clostridium sp.
ACCACTAATAGTATATATCAAAAAAGGACATATATAAATATATTTTTCTATAAATAATAATAAAATTAATATTTTTTTACGATTTTATATATTTTTAATAAATTTAATAGAAAAATATACCCTTATTATAATCCATTTTATTATAATATTATTTAAAAAGCTAAGTAATAAAATTTAATTTTATTACTTAGCTTTTTAACTTTAATTAAACCTTATAAATTTATAATAAGCTTTCAACATGTCCTTTTACTTTTACTTTTCTAAAAATATCTTGAATTTTTCCATCTTCATCTATAACAAATGTACTTCTTTCAATTCCAAAAACTTTTTTTCCAAACATATTCTTTTCTTTTAAAACATCATATAACTTACAAACTTCTTCATTTTCATCTGATAAAAGTATAAATGGTAAATCATATTTTGTTATAAATTTATCATGAGATTTTAATGAATCTCTACTAACACCTAAAATAACTGTATTTTTATTTAAAAATGCTTCATGATGAGCTTTAAAATCTTGTGCTTCTAATGAACAACCTGGAGTATTATCTTTTGGATAAAAATATAGTATTACTCTCTTTCCTTTATAATCACTTAATTTATGTTCTTTTCCATCTGAACCCATTAAAGAAAAATCCGGTGCCATCATTCCAACTTCTAAAACTTTGTTTTCCATTTTATCACCTTCCAAATTACTATTTAATAATAATTATTATATAATAACTCATTGAATTTATCAACACTTTTACATGTTCATAATATATTCTACTCTAACTTATTTATTTTAATATTTAATTAACTAAAAAAATAAAGAATATAAAGTTTTATAAAACTTTATATTCTTTATTTATATTATTTCTTTAAACTAAATGTAAGTGTTGTTGGATTATGATCACTATATCTAAAATTATAATCTTTTCCATTAACACTTTTAACTTCTATATTATCTGACACCATAAATCCATCAATTACTGATCTTAAGTTTTTACCTTCAACATATGGATTCATAACAGTTCTATTGCTTGGTGTATCTTTATCTGCATAAATCTTAAAACCTGAAGGTACAAAATTATTTGGTATCTTTTGAAGCCAATCTGGATGTGACTCTGTTGTTTTAAAATTAAATGCATTAGTTCCTGGAAGTTCATGATTCCAGTCACCACCAAGAATTATATAATTTCCTTTTTTATATTCATTAACAACAAAATCTTGAATAAATCCTAATTGTACTTTTCTAACTTTTCCACCTTTATCGTAAGCTGAAAGGTGTGCATTTATTAAAACAAGTTCTCTGCCATTTGAAAGTTTTGCTCTATTTACTAACATACATCTATCAAGATCACCTAACTGTCTAAAGAAACTTTCTTTCCCTGGTAAGTCATATCTTGTTGCTGAATTAAAATCAAATTTTGACATAGTCATTATTCCACTTAAAACTTGACCATGTGGATGTGTTAATGGAAGCGGAACCCATGCCACATCAAAATTTTTTGCAAAAGAAGTGCTATAATCTGTGAATTTATCTTTTATACTTTCATATTCATTTACTTTATAACTTCTAGTTGCTTTTTTATCTAATTCTTGTAAAAAATAAAAATCTGAATTTAAATTTTTCATTATATTTTCTATGCCATTTAAATTTTCTAAAACTGCTTCTTTACTTATGGCCCTTGACATAGTACCACCATCCATAAAGAAATCAACATTTTTGTCCATTCCTGCATAGCCAACATTAAATGTTGTTAACGTATATTCTTTCTTAAACTCTAATATTTTCTTTTGATTATTATCTATTTGTACCTTTTCTTCAGCTTCTGGTCTGTAATCAGATACAATCATAAATATAACATAACCTATAACTAATATTAATAAAATACATAATATTCCTAATAACGATTTTAAAAATAATTTCATGCTGTTCCCCCTAAATTATGATTATACTATTATACATAATTTACGGTAATAAAAAAACATATTTAAATTATTTTTAAAATTTAAATTTATTTTTTATAATAAACTCTTTATGTAAATTCCAAGTGTTATCTTCCCATTTATATATACATATATTATCAAGATAGCAATTAAATTTATAAGGATTTTCATTAAAATAATTAAAAGCTTCCTTAAATAAAGGAAAGTATACCATATCTCATAAATATATCTCCTAAAAAATAAATTTATTTGTAAAATTAAACTAAAAAATCATCTTTTAAAACTACATTTTTTATATATTTTAAAGTTTTATCTTCTCCTTCATTAGCTAATTTCTTTAAAAGAAGTTCTAATAAAATCCTAGTATCTTCATGTAATAAATAATATTGCTTTCTTGCTTCATAATATTCTAAGGCGCTTTTATCAGTATATTTTTTCTTTTGATAATTCATTGAAGCACTCATTCTATCAATAAACATTTCAACTACATAATTTTTAGGCATTTTCATTCCCTGTAATCCATCATTAGGATTAACACCGTAATCTATCCAATACTCAAAATGATGTTTATTTCTTCCTTTATGATGTAACCATGCAGTAGACACCCCTTCTACCTTCTTTTGTATACCATTTGGACTTTCAATTCCTTTATAATACTTTATTCCTGCTTTAAATTCTATCCATGAGTATTTTGATAAATCATGTAGTATTCCTTGCTTATAAAGTCCAATTTTAAAACAATATTTCATAACTAATAATTTATGATTAGTTATTGTTTTAAAGTGTTTTATAGCATTCATTTAAATCCCCCTAAATTACTTTATATTATTAATTTTCAATTTAAAATCTATTTATTCATATTATAATTTCTTTATATATATTTTATTAAAAGCCAAATTCTGCTCTTCTTCTTTTATTTAAAAAATTAGCAAATCTCATTTTAAATCTTTCAGTTTCTTTTAGATCATAAAAATACATAAGATCTGAAGATAAAAATATTGTATCTAAAATTAAATATTTTAAATCCTTTAAATTAATTTCATTTTCATCCCCTGTTATAATTTCACTAGCTCGTTCCATTAAAACTTCAAACTTTTCTTTGTATTCTTTTAGACTAACTAATGTTTCATAATTAAATTCTTTTAAATCATCCTTAACTATATTATTAATTAAATTTATATATTCCTTACTCGCATTGTTATATTCTTCATATACATTTTGTAAATTCATAATCTTTTCTCTCTTCCATCTATAATTTTTAACTTTATTATTATTTTACCATATATAAAAATATTTGATTAAGGTTAAACTATTTTTGATACTTTTAAAAAAAGGTAGGTAATAATATGAAGAAAATTTTTAGAGTATTTATTTTATTTTTATCCATTAGTCTTAGCATTGAACTTATACCAAAGGCTTCAGAAAATAAAGATTATTTAACAGAAATGAAACAAGACATATTATCTATAATGTTAGCTTATCCAGGATATATAAAAGATTTAGAGCTTAAAGATAATAAAGTTTATTTAATTTTAAAATCAGGTAAAAAGATAATTTATGATGATAAAAAAGAAAAATCTCCAAATGAAAAACTTAATAATCCTGATATACAAGATATGTTAGAACAAGTTTATCCACTTGATAAAACTGATACTATATCTAAAGAATTTAATCCTGGTAGAATAAGACATTACGGCCTCTTAAATGAAGTTTATGGCTCCTCTAAAGCTTCTATTGAAAAAAACTTAATTAACTTAAAATATGGATATCCAAATTATCAATTCAATAAACAAAATAATGCAAATAAATCTTTAGAAAATGCTCTTAGAGAAGCAATAAATCTTGGTAAAACAAGAACTGATATAAATAATATATTATATCCTGCAAGTGGAACTTATAATTATAGAGTTATATCAGGCACTTCAAGATTAAGTCCTCATTCTTATGGAATAGCTATTGATTTAAAACGTGATGATAGAGATTATTGGAAATGGACTTCAAAAGAAAATGGTGAAAAAAGATTATCTGAATATCCAAGAGGATTAGTTAAAATATTTGAAGATAATAATTTTATTTGGGGTGGAAAGTGGGGATACTTTGATATACTTCACTTTGAATATAGACCTGAAATAATATTAAAAGCTAAGTACTTTGCAAACAATAATTCTTCTGATAATTGGTTTGAAGGAGTTCCTTTAACTGATGAAAATAAAAATTATATTTCCTTAATTGAAGACAAATTAAATAATACAACTACTTTTTCAAAACTTTTAGAAGATGACCTTAATAAAACTGATAATAATTCCTTAGAAAATATGCCATCTAAAGAAGAAATGAATGAATTAGTTAAAAATATATTTTTAACTAGAAGTAAAGGGACACTTACAAAAGATTTAAAAGGAATAGAATCTCTATATGATACATCAACTAAGTATGGAAAATGGGCATATGAATACGAAGAAAAAAAAGTTAAATATATAGATAATTGGGCTAAGAAACAAGGTGTTGAATTTACTCTTATAAAGCCAAAAATACTAATAAAAAAATCTACAATAAAAAAAGATGAAGCTTCCTTTGCTATAATATGTAATACAGAATATAACTATGTTTATAAAGATATTCCCAAGGAAATAAATAAATCTAAAATAGGAACATATCACTATCTTAAAATAGTTAGAAAAAATAATAAATGGTCAATTGTTAAAGAATGGTATAAAGATCCATTTGCAGACTCATTAAAATTAGAATCTTTAAAAACCAACGATATAACTAAATATATTAATAATCAAGTTCCAAGAAATCTTTCTAATCTTAATGAAAAAAGAAAAGGTGCAATTGCCTATGCTAAAGAATATTGTGGATTAGCTCATGATACTAAACTTGGATTAATATATAATAAAAATTATAGAGACTTTAATGCTGAAGGTGGAGATTGCGCAAATTTTGCTTCTCAAATCTTATATGAAGGCGGAAAATTTTCTAAAAATCGTACTTGGAATTATGATGAAAAAGGAAGTGCAACAGCTCCTTGGATAAATGCTGGAACATTTACTAATTATATGCTTTATAGCGGAAGAGCTAGCTTAATTGCTAGAGGAACTTATGAAAATGTTTATAAACTCTCATTTAAATTATTACCAGGTGATTTTGTTGCATACGAAAAAAAAGGTGATATTACACACGTTTCTGTAGTTACAGGATTAGATTCTAAAGGATATCCTTTAGTAACTTGTCATAACACTGATAGAAATGACGTTCCTTGGGACTTAGGTTGGAGTGATAAAAATATGAAATTTTGGATTATAAGAGTTCACTATTAATAAAATTACCTCGTAACCTTAAATTGTTACGAGGTAATTTTTATTTAATATATAAGCATCGGTCCTACTTTTGTTTCCATTATAGAAAAATCCTTTGAATAAACTCTTCTTAGCTCATTAATAAGTTTTTGTTGATACCCTTCTTTTCTACAATCTATAACTTGTGTAATTGTATTTTCATTTAATATATATATTTTGTCACTATATCTAAGAGCTAAATTTATATCATGTAATGTAAATAACGATATTAAGTTTTTCTCTTTAATTAACTTTATCATAAACTTAAATAAATCATGTTGCCTTACGCAGTCTAAAAATGTATTTGGTTCATCTAAAAGTACAATTTTACTTCTTTGCATAAGTACGCGCCCTAAATAAACCATACGTCTTTCACCACCACTTAAATCGCCTATACATTTATCCTTTAAATGATATAAATTCAATTCTTTTAAAATATCCCTAGCTTTTTCATAATGTTCACTACACGGCATTTCAAACATGCTTAAATAAGGAGTAACACCCATAGTAACTATATCTTCTACCGAATAATCCTGATTGCTATGAATATTTTGAGGAATAAAAGATATCATTTTTCCTCGTTCCTTATCTTTTAATTTTCTTAAATCTATATTATTGAAAAATATATCTCCAGATACATTATTTAATATTCCACATATAGATTTTAAAAGAGTTGTTTTACCTGCTCCATTTAATCCTATAAGCGTATTTACTTCACCTGGCTTTAAAATCATATTTATATCTTTTAAAACTTTTAAACTTCCATAATTAACATTTAAATTTTTTAATATTAACTTATCATTAAATTCTATTTTTATCGCCCCTTTTGTTAATAAGATACACTAAAAATGGCGCTCCAACTAAAGATGTTAATATACTTATAGGTATTTCTGTACTACTTATTGATCTTGCCAAAGTATCAGCTACAAGAAGTAAAATTGCTCCCATTAAAAGAGTTAAAAATATTGTTTTTGTTATATCATTGCTTGAATGAAGCTTTACTATATGTGGAGCTAAAAGTCCAATCCAACTAACTATACCGGCAACAGAAACTACTGAAGATACAAGTAATGTAGAAAATAATATAGCTAATATTCTAATTCTTTTTAAATTTACACCTAAAAGTTTAGCTTGAGTATCCCCCATAGTAACAACCTTTAATTGCCACTTAATTAAATTTATTGCAATCACACAAATTACAACTATTGGTAGTACATAAAAAACATCTTTCCATGTACTATTATGAAAACCTCCCATAAGCCAATACTCTATTGATGGTAATTCCTTATATGGATCTGCAAAATACTTAAATACCATTATAAGAGCAGATGCCAATGCACCTGTTACAATTCCTGATATAACTAAAGCTAACATTCTATTTTCTTTAACATTTTTAGCTAAGACTAATGAAAATATTACCGATAAAATTCCAAAAACAAAAGAATTTAATTGTATAGCTATAGGATTTGCTGCCATAAAAAGTATTGCAATAACAGCTCCTAATGAACACCCTGAGGTTAATCCTAACACATCTGGTGAAATTAATGGATTTTGGAATATATTTTGAAATACCATTCCAGCCAAAGCCAAAGCAGCTCCACTTATAACAACTAAAATTAACCTTGGTAATCTTATGTTGAATAAAATCATAAAATCTTGGCTATCTCTAAAATTAACTATAATATCTTTTAAATCAACCTTATATCTACCTGTAAATAAAGTAATAAATATAAGTAAAAATAATACTGTTATATATATTATCTTTTTATGCTTTTTCATTATAAACCTATGTCTTCCTTATTTACTTCAATACCATAAAACTTCTTATAAAAATCTTTTGCTGCTTTTTCATAATCTTTACTTGAATATACTTCAGGATATAAATTATTAACAGTCCATAACATACCAAGTGCTGAACTAGGTGTTGGATAATCCCATGGTTCTATTTTTGATGGGAATACATATACTTGTTTATTTTTTATAGCTTTTATACCTTGAAGTCTCTTATCTTTTAAAACATCATCTTTTGAATATTTTGCATATTCAACTATATAAATTTTATCAGGATTATATTTTATAAGCTCTTCAACTGATATGTTAGCCCAATATCCATCCTTTAAATTTGATGTTACATTTATTCCACCACAAGTATTTATTAAATAATTTTGATACATTTTTCCTGTACAAGTTCTTAGTACATTACTAGTTCCTGATAAATAAACTGATTTTTTATCTTTAATATTCTTTGTTAAATCTTTTACCTTATCTATAGTTTTATTATAATAATCAACTAGCTCTTTTCCTCTTTCTTCTTTTCCTACAGCCTTAGAAATAACATTTACAGTGTTAATAAAACCATCTAATGTTTCAGGCTCAATAGCTATTACTGGTATATTTAGTTTTTCAAGTTTAGGAATAAAATTCTTTAATCTTGTTGGTATTATAACTAAGTCAGCTTTAAGCTTTGCAATTTCTTCAACATTTATATTTTTAGCATTTCCTATTGATGGTAAATCAAGTATATTTTTAGCTGCCATTTTATAAAGCTCTCTAGTTTTAGCTTTTCCTTCTACTGCAACTAACTTATCTTGAACTCCAAGTGAAACTAATAAAGCAGTTGATATATAATAAGATGATGCAATTTTTTGTGGTGTTCCTTTTATTTCAACCTTTCTATCTAAAGCATCAGTAACTACAATATTGCTTTTGCTTTCTTTATTATCTTTAGAAGAACTGCTACATCCACCTAAAACTCCCATAAAAAATATCATACATAATAATAACGCTGTAAACTTTTTATATCTCCTCATAATACTCATCACCTTCCCATATATTTTTTTATTTCTTCTAAAATATAAAAATATATTTCATCTAATTGTTGATTATTTTTATTTTCTATATCAAAAACGATTATATCCTCCCTATTCTTTAAATAGTTTAAAAAACTATTATCTTTCTTTTTAATAACTCCTAATACTATTTTTTTAGATTCAATACAATTTATAATTTCCTTCTTAAATTCTAATGCGCCATCTTCTAATATACCTATTTCATCCATAAGTATTAATTTTGTATTTGAATACTTAATACTTTCTCTTAATATTTCACACCCTAAAACTTCAAATGTCTCTAATATAGGAATAGGTTTTTCATTTTCAAATTTTACAGAAATAGGACTGAAGTTATTCTTAGATTTTATATAACCTTCCATGTAAAAACCTTTATTTATATATTTTATAAAATAAGGTTTTGTTCTATAACCACTATATTTAATTTTTAAAGTATCTAATATTTTATTTATTAAAGTACTTTTTCCACAACCACTAATTCCTGTTAAAAATATATTCTTCATATTTCAAGTTCCTTGATAATTAATTATTCTTATAAAAATAGGTGTTAGAAAGTTATTCAATTCACTTTACTAACACCTAATATTTAAAATGTAAACTAATTTTTATTTTTGAATAACTTTCTCTTTTTCCTCTTCAAGTTCTTTCTCAAATTCTTCAGCACTTTCTATATCTTTTTCTGGAGTTGTTTCCTCCTTATCTTTTGGTAAAACTAAATTTAAAAATATAGCAACTAATGTTGTTACAACTATAGATGATTTACCAAATATAGAAATAGCCCAACTTGGGAATAATGCTAATGAATCAGGAACTTGTACTATACCAACACCAAGTGCAACTGATAATCCAACTATTGCAACATTTCTGTTAGTAAGTTTACTTTGTGAAATCATCTTAACACCAGTCATTGTTATAGTTGCAAATACAGATAAAGTTGCTCCTCCAAGTACACATTGAGGTATACTAGTTAATATAGCTGAAAACTTAGGTACTATACCTGATATAATAATTATTATAGATGCAAAAACAAATACTGATCTATTTATAACTTTATTAACAGTTACAATACCAACATTTTGACTAAATGTAGCTGTTGGCATACATCCAAAGAAAGATCCTAATATACTTGATACTCCATTTCCAATTATACCACCTGATAATTCTTCATCTGTTGGCATTCTATCCATACCACCACCTGTTGTAGCTGAAAGATCTCCAATAGCTTGTACTGAGTTTACAATATGCATTATAACCATGGAAATAATCGCTGTAGCATTAAATGTCATACCAAAATGCATAAATTTTGGCATTGCAAAATATCCAGCAGAAGTAACTGAATCAAATGAAATCATTCCTAGACATAATGCAACAATATAACCTATTACTATTCCAACTAATATAGAAGCAAGTTTTAATGTACCTTTTGTAAAATGATTTAAAAAAACAACTACTGCTAAAGTAATCATGGCTACTGCCCAGTTTTTTGGTGATCCAAAATCTGGACTTCCAGCACCACCTGCTATATATTTAATAGCAACAGAATATAGTGATAATCCTATTGAAAATATAACAGTTCCTGTTACTACTAACGGGAAAAATTTGGCTAATTTCTTAACAAAAATACCAAATATAATAGCAACAGCTCCACCTACTACTTGAGCACCAAATATAGTAGCTATATCGAATTCACCTGCTATCGCTGTTAAAGTTGGTACATAAGCAAAACTAACACCCATTATTATTGGAAGTCCTGAACCTATCTTTCTAAATAAAGGAAACAATTGAATTAAAGTTGCAATTCCTGAAAATATAAGTGATGTTTGAATAAGTAATATTTTATCATTTGGTGCTAAATTACATACACCTGCTACTATAATTGCTGGCGTAACACATCCTACTATCATAGCTACAACATGTTGTAGCCCTAATGGTATTATTTCTTTTAAACTTGGTCTTCCATTAAATTGGAAAAGTAAAGATTTTTCATTTAATTGCATAAGAGTCCCCCCATAAATTAATATACATATTATACGTTTACATAAACATGTATATTATATCAATGTTTATAAATTTCTTATTCTAGTTCCTGTATTTCCTTCTATTCCATCCTTAGCTTTCTCAAGAAGGGTAATTAATGAATATCTTCCTTCTTTAGATTCAGCAAAATCAACAGCCGCTTCAACCTTAGGTTTCATAGAACCTGGAGCAAAATGACCTTCATCTAAATATTTTTTCATATCATTAATATTTACATCTTCAAGCCATTCTTCATTTTCTTTTCCAAAGTTTATAGCAACTTTCTCTACTGCTGTTAAAATAATTAAACAATCTGCATCTAAATCTTTAGCTAAAGTACAACTTGCTAAATCCTTATCTATTACAGCACTTGCTCCATGTAAGCTATTTCCTTCTCTTACAACTGGAATTCCGCCACCACCGCAAGCTATTACAACTTGGTCATCTTCAACTAATGCCTTAATTGTATCTAATTCTACAATACTTACTGGTTTTGGTGAAGCAACAACTTTTCTATAGCCTCTACCTGAATCTTCTATTACTTTTTCTCCATTTTTTATAGCAATATCAGCCTCTTCCTTTGTCATAAAGCTTCCAATTGGTTTTGTTGGGTTTTCAAAAGCTTTATCATTAGGATCTACTTCTACTTGAGTAATTACTGTAGAAACAGCCTTTTTTATATTTCTATTTAAAAGTTCTTCTCTTATACTATTTTGTAAATCATATCCTATGTATCCTTGACTCATTGCTACACATACAGACATTGGACAAGCAGTATATTTAGGATTATTTTTAATAAATTCATTCATAGCAATATTTATCATACCAACTTGTGGACCATTACCATGAGATACAACAACTTGATTTCCCTCTTCTATTAAATCCACAATTGCTTTAGCAGTAGATTTAACTGATACCATTTGTTCTTCTAAATTGTTTCCTAATGCATTTCCGCCTAATGCTATTACTATTTTTTTCATAAATTATCCCCCTAATTGATACCATTTAAAATTTATAGCCTAAAAGTAAATTTAGGCCCTTACTAATTCTTTTTTAATTGATTTAATAAGAGCCTAAATGACTTATTTCTTACTTAAATTCTCTCATTTTATTTTGTGCTTCTAATTTAGCTAAAACTTCTTGTGGATTTTTTACTTTACTTAAGAAAATCATAGCTGCAATAATATATGGTTTAAAGCTTGCTTCTTTGTATAGAGGATCTCTGTATCTATCAAATACTGATCCATCAACTTCTCCTTCTTTACAGCTTACTCCAGTTATATCAGCTGGTAAGCAGTGCATATAAAGTGCTTTTCCATCCTTAGTTAATTTCATTAATTCTTCTGTACATGCCCAGTCTTTATGATTAGCATTTTGTGCTAATAATTCTTTTTCTAATTTATCTATACCTTCTTGATCTCCTTGAGCATATAATTCTGTACGTTTTTCCATAGCTACAAATGGAGCCCAACTCTTTGGATATACTATATCAGCATCTTTAAATGCTTCTTCCATTGAATTAGTTTTTGTAAATGATCCACCTGATTTTTTAGCATTTTCTTTTGCTACTTCTTCAACTTCTGCCATTACTTCATATCCTTCTGGATGAGCAAGTACAACATCCATACCAAATCTAGTTAATAATCCTATAATACCTTGTGGTACTGATAATGGTTTTCCATATGAAGGAGAATATGCCCAAGTCATAGCAACTTTCTTTCCTTTAAGATTTTCAATTCCACCAAATTCATTAATTAAATGAAGTGTATCTGCCATAGCTTGAGTTGGGTGGTCTATATCACATTGTAAGTTAACAAGTGTTGGTCTTTGTTCTAATACACCATCTTCATGTCCTTCTTTTACAGCTTTTGATACTTCTCTCATGTAAGTATTACCTTTTCCAATGAACATATCATCACGAATACCTATAATATCAGCCATAAATGAAATCATATTGGCAGTTTCTCTAACTGTTTCTCCATGAGCAATTTGTGATTTACCTTCATCTAAGTCTTGAACTTCTAATCCTAATAAGTTACAAGCTGATGCAAAACTAAATCTTGTTCTTGTTGAATTATCTCTAAATAATGATATTCCAAGTCCACTATCAAATATTCTTGGTGATATGTTATGTTTTCTTAAATCCTTTAAAGCTTCTGCAATAGTAAATACTGCTTCTAATTCATCATCTGATTTTTCCCAAGTTAACATAAAATCATTATTATACATTTCATCAAATTTTAAGCTGTTTAATTTTTCTATATATTTTTCCATTATAGCCATTTTTCTTTTCCCCTTTTCTCTAATAAATTATATGTTTGTTCTAATAAACTACTTAAACTAATATTTTTAAAAATTATTTATTATCTCTACAATAAATTGTTGGTACTGCTGCATAAACTGCT
>NZ_JAUNLM010000057.1:0-328 GCF_030532265.1 Clostridium sp.
TGACTTGGTTTATCTCTTAAATTCATTGGTTCATCAATTATTCTAGCCTTTGCAATAGTACTAATTATATCCTTATCAGTTAAAGCTATATTACCTTTATTTTTTATGCCTATTTCATTTAATTTACCAAAAAATTCATTAGAATTTAAAATTTCATTTAATATATATTTGGTACTTTTTCCACTAATCAATTGATTTAACCAATAATTTAAGCCTGCTTCATCAGCTTCTCTTCCTAAAACACCTTGAAACATGCATTTAATAACCTGTTCATTAGTATAATTTTTAGATTTAAATTCATCACTATTTATCATAATTTCTAAAACAT
>NZ_JAUNLM010000057.1:428-12475 GCF_030532265.1 Clostridium sp.
TCTAAGCCACCTTGATCTCCTTCTCTTCCTAAGAATCCTAAATAAAATTGATTTACAAGATTTTTAGCTTCTCCTCTTTTATCATCTAGTGTTACTGTTATTGTTCCTTTATTCTTTATTCCTATATTATCTAAAATGCTATTAAACTCAGCTGATTGAATATTTCTTGACAACATAAGTCTTTTTGAATTTCCACTATTTAAAAAATTAGTCCAATATTTAAAACCATCTTCATCTACAACTCTATTAAATAATCCTTTAAAAGAAGCTTGTACAAATTCTTTATTAGTATAATTTTTAGATTTAAATTCATCACTATTTATCATAATTTCTAAAACATTTGCAACTGTTTTATTTCCATTTATTATTTCATTAGTCCAATAATCTAAGCCACCTTGATCTCCTTCTCTTCCTAAGAATCCTAAATAAAATTGATTTATTAAATTTTTAACATTATTTTCATTATTTTTTACAACTACATTATTAGTATAACTGGCATTTGATTTAGAAACCTCTTTATTTATCATTTCTGCGCTAGCACTCACATTTGTAAATAATACTACGTTTGCAGCAATAAGTGTTGTTACAAGAATTCTTTTCACTTTTTATCCCCCTAATTAGTTAATTAATATAAAAAGAGTTAAAATTAATTATTAATTTTAACTCTCATCCTAAATTATACCATAAAATGATAACATTTGCTATTTTAATTCGTTTTTTGCACAAATTAATGCACTTTCAATAACATTATGCATATCATAATATTTATATTCAGCAAGTCTTCCACCAAATATTATATTTTCTTCTTTGTCTGCTAATTCTTTATATTTTAAATATATATTATTGTTCTTCTCATTATTTATTGGATAATATGGTTCATCCCCTCTATTCCAAGTAGCAGGATATTCTTTAGTTATTATAGTTTTATCTTGATTTCCATATTCAAAATGTTTATGTTCAATTATTCTTGTATAAGGAATATCATACTCAGTATAATTTATAACAGCATTACCTTGATAATTTTTCTCATTTAATATCTCATTATGAAATTTTAAACTTCTATACTCTAAAGTACCAAATTTATAATTGTAAAACTCATCAATCATCCCTGTAAATACTATTTTATCAGCTAACTTTTCTAATTCCTCTCTTTCCTTAAAAAAATCCACTGATAATTTAACATCTATACCTTCAAGTAGTTTTTCAGTTATCTTATTATAACCACCTATAGGAACCCCTTGATATTTATCATTAAAATAATTGTTATCAAAAGTAAATCTAACTGGTAATCTTTTAATTATAAATGCTGGAAGCTCTGTTGCTTTTTTACCCCATTGCTTTTCAGTATAACCTTTTATAAGCTTTTCATAAATATCTTTTCCAACTAGACTTATAGCTTGTTCTTCTAAATTTTTAGGTTCTTTAATATTAGCTTCCCTTTTTTGCTCTTCAATTTTTTTCATAGCTTCATCTGGAGTTTTAACTTTCCACAAACTATAGAATGTATTCATATTGAAAGGTAAGTTGTATAATTCTCCTTTATAATTTGCAACTGGTGAATTAGTATACCTATTAAATTCAACTAGCTCATTAACATAATTCCACACTTCTTTATTATTAGTATGAAAAATATGTGCTCCATACTTATGTACATTTATTCCCTCTATTTCTTCACAATAAATATTTCCACCTGTATGATTTCTCTTATCTATTACTAAACACTTTTTACCCTTTTTTTTAGCTTCATTCGCAAAAACTGAACCAAAAAGACCTGCTCCAACTATTAAATAATCATATTTTTTCATTTTAATTACCTCCTTAATTTTCTCTTTAATTCATTCAACACCAAAAATAATACATCACTCTTAAGAAAAAACATAACTGTAAGGTATATTATCATTCCTATACTAACTTCAAATAAAGTGAAAATTATACTAATACCTAAATTCATATCTAAAAAGCTTATTACTAAATACATTATAAAGGATGCTATAAATGGCTTATATAATGTTTTTAATATATCTCTTATATTAACTATCTTCTTTAAAAAGTATAACTGCGCAATAGTTACAGAAAATTCCGCAATTACTGAAGCTATAGTTGTTCCTAAAGAATTTATATATGGTATTAATATTATATTTAATATAAAATTAACTATAGCCCCAACAAAAACTGAAATAGTAAATTGTTTTTCTAATTTCATTGGTAGCATAATTTGTATGCCTAATATATTACTCCAACTTATTGCAATTATTAAAAGCGAGCCTACTTGAAGTAAAATTTGAATTCCATCAAATTCTTTTCCATAAAACCACATTGAAAAACCGTTACTTATAGCCATTAATCCTAATGACATAGGTATTGCCATAAAAGTAATAAATGAAAAAGTTTTATCTATCATTTCTTTGAACTTATCTATTTTTCCTTCTGCATAAAGACTGCTCATTCTAGGTAACATTACTGTACCTAAAGATGTAACTAAAGCTAAAACTAATTTTATAGTTTTTTGAGAATTATCATATAAACCAACCTGTGCATCGTTAGTCATTATTCCAAGCATCGTTCTATCTAATAATACATAAACCTGCATAGCTAGTTGAGATATAAACAGAACTATTGACGGCTTTAAATGAGTAAACATAAAAACTAAACTTGGTTTAATCTTATATACTTTACCTTTTAATTCCTTCCACATAATAACTTGTCCTAAAAACATAGTAAAGGACATTATTAATGCATAAATAATTACATCATTACTATTTTTAACGAAGATAAAGATAGCTATTACTCCTATTGTTTTAGTTATAGTATTTCTTATAACCACGCTCTTCATATCTTCATATCCTATAAAAAACCAAGATATATCAAATATTGTTGCTAAAATAGTTATTGATTGAACTAAATATAATCCTTTGTTATTATTGTTTATAATAACAAATACTACTATATATAAAATTAATGATAAAGTTGTTGTTATCACTTGAAGTGCATAAATATTCCAAAACTCTTTAGACATTTTTTCTTTATCATTTTTAGTATATGCAATCTGTCTATTTCCATATAAAGAGATACCAACCATACCTAATAATATAAAATACTGTGCATAGGCATTAGTATATGAATACACTCCTACCCCTTCCGGGCCTAAAACTCTTGAAATATATGGAACAGTTATCATAGGTAATATTAGAGTAAATATTTGATATATAGTATTATATATAAAATTCTTTTTTAACCCCATTTTATTCACCTAATTTTTTTCTTATCTTTTTTACTTCTTTTATATATGCAGCTGGATCTATTGTTTTCCCTGTATTTAAATTTAATCCATCTTTTATTGATTGTTTAAGTATTCTTAATCTTAATTTTCTAAAACCTTTATAATGAGATTTTATAAGTGTTGCTAAAATTCTTCTATGTATCTCTCTTTTTAAAACTGATATAGATTCTTTCTTTTGTTTATCGCTTTCACAAAATTCATTAATAAATAAAAATCTATTTCTAAACATATAATACTCTTTCCACCAACTTTCAGGTGCAACTACTTTTCCTTGGTATGGTGGATCTTGATGATTTATTATAGAATTTTTAATTACATATCCTTTTAACTTTCTAGATACTCTATAAGTATATTCTGTATCATCTCCATATATAAACAATCCTTTATCTGGGATCCCAACAGCTTTTACTGCTTCTTTTGAAAATAAAGGTCCTACAAAGGCATTTGCTTCTATCTCAATAACCTTATCTAAATCTTCGTATTTTTCAACAGCTGTAATATCATTGACTTTATTTTCTGATATTAGCTTATGATGATACATTTGATATTCTTTATTATCTATTCCATATATTGCTGGAGCTAAAAAACCTATATTATCAAGATTTTCTTTTTCTTTTAATAGCTCTTCTAAACATCTTTTTGTTGGATAAGCATCGTCATCCATAATCCAATACCAATCTGGATCATATTTTTCTAAAGCATATTTTACTCCATAATGAAATCCACCAGCACCGCCTAAGTTATCTTCTCTCCATATTACATGGACTAAATCATTACTTTTTTCTATGTCTTTTAATTTGTTTTTATGCTCATCATTACTATTATTATCAACAACAATTATTTTTTCTAATTTATAACTTTGTTCTTTTAAAGCTTCAATTGTTTTTGCTAATGTTCCGACTCTATTATAAGTAACCGTTACAGCAACAACTTTATCGTTTATCATAAATTATTCTCCTTGTTTATATATATTAATATGAGAGTTAACTATATCTTTCCATGATACTATATCTCTATCGAAAAATTTCAAATCATCTTTTATTTCGAAGTATTTTTTCACTATGGCATCTTTGTTCTTAGGCTCAACATAATAAACTCCATCTAATTCTTCAATATTATTTGATGTTGTTATTATAGGTAACCCCTGATTATATGCAGCTAAAAAACTCCCATTTCTTTCTGATACCCCATCTCTAAAAGGTAATATACTTAGATCTGTAATTTTTAAATACTTTGAAACTTCATCACTTGAATTAATGAATCCAGTAATTAAAATTTTATCATTTAAATTATAATGTTCTATCATATCAATAATTTTTTTCTGATACTCATTCTCTTTACTTAATTCACTTAAAATTAATAACCTAATATTATCATCTTTTTTACAAATATCATTAAAAGCTTCTATAAGAAATTCCATTCCTTTTAACTCATTAACAAATCCAAAGTATGATATAAGTCTAAAATTTTGCAAATCCAACTTCTTTTTTAATTCATTTTTTTCTACTTCACTAATTTTACTTTTAGGAATATTAGAACTTATTGGAATATAGTTGATATTTAAATTCTTTGATATAGGTTTTAAAAATGATTTAATCATTTTATCATATCTTTTTTCTACTACTATAACATTATCAGCATACTTATAATTTACTAAATTACGCAACTTACCTTTAGCTGTATAACTTATATATTCATGTACCGTTTCAACTACCTTACATCCAATCTCCTTTTTTATTATTCTAGGTAAAAAGTTTATAAATAAAGATTTACCATAATTATCACTAGGATATTGTATGTGAACTACATCAGGCTTTATATTTCTTAAAGTATTTACAATTAAATCTTTTGAACTAAAATCCCATCTCTCAATAATATTAAAAACTTTTATACTTTTATTATCATTTTTCGCTAAAACAGAAGTTATAATACTAACTTCATTATTTAAAGAGCTTAATTCTGTCCCTAACATATATGTATAATCCCCAACACCACATTTCATATTAGGAAAAGCCCCAACAATAAAACATATTTTCATAAAACTACCACCTAGTTAAAACCTTAATATATTCTTTAGATATCTCTTCCCATGAAAAGAACTTTTGTCTCTCTTTACAATATTCTAGTGCTGATTTATATAAATCAGCATTTTTATATAAATCTATAATCTTTTGAGCTAATTCATTACTATCTGTAGTATTAAACTTCAACTCTTCTTTTTCAATAATCTCTTTTAAGGAGGTATTATTTGCTACTATTGAAATAGTACCATTTCTCATAGCTTCTAAAACTGGTAATCCAAACCCTTCATATATAGATGGAAAAACAAATGCAAAAGAGTTTTCCATTAATAAATTTTTCTCTTCATCCGTTACATAATTTAAAAATACTATATTCTCTTTATTTTCCTCTATTAAATTACGCTCCTCTTCGCATTTCCATCCATATTTACCACATATAACAAGTCTCATGCCAGTTTCTTTGTTTATTTTAGACAATGCTTTTATAAGAGTTTTTAAATTTTTTCTTGGTTCAATAGTCCCTAGAAACATTAAATATTTTTTTCTTTCAATATTATTTTTTTCTAATATACTAGTATCTTTCAAATAATTCTTTTTTACTACTACATCTTCATATATAACGGTAATTTTATCATTATCTATTTTAGGAAAATGATGTTGAATTCTTTCTCTAGTTGATTTTGATACAGAAATTATTTTATTTGCTTTTCTTAATGAATTCGGAATCAATAATCTATTTATTATCTTATTATATGTACTCATTGTTTCTTTAAAATCAAAAGAAACTAAATCATGCATTGTTAAAACAGTTTTAACATTGCCTATTTTAAATGGCAATACATGTTGAGTTCCCCAAAAAACTTCTATATCATATTTATTACATAATGCTTTTATATTAAAAAGATACCATAAAGTTTTTTTTAAATTTGTGTCTGTTTGTTCTATTATTTTTAAATTTTTATATTTAGAATTATCAAAATACACTTTTCTATCTGAAAATATATAATATTCATTTTCTTTGTCATTTTCTAATATATTCTCAAGTAAATATTCTAAATAATATCCAATACCTGTTTTCTTCTCTATTAATGGCCTTCCATCAATTGCTATTTTCATTATTATCTCCTTCCTTAGAGTTAGTACAGTAATTATATGTTAAAGCTATCATCATCCAATAATATCCAAAAACTAAATCTGGTATAGATATAAGTAATGAAATAGTCATTATCACAACTGATAATATAAGAGCTATAGATATTACTTCATTTTTTCTTCTATTTAAAAATGCACTTTTTAAAGTAATAAATATTATATAAAAATATGAAATTACTCCTAATAATCCTGTATTAGCTAAAAGATTAGTAAATGTATCTAAAGATCTAAATGATCCCCAACCTATCCCAACTAGTGGTGATTGTCTAAATATTGTAAAAGACATATTTACTGCATTGCTTCTTTCATGTCCTGACTCCAAGTTTATTTTATTTATAGTCATGTCTTTAATCATATCTACTAAAGTTCCCCAATATATATTAAATATATTTACCGCTAATATTATTACTAATATTGTACTTATAATAACAATAACATAAAATAACAATAGTCTTTTTCTATTTTTTCTTAAAGCATTATCTTTTATAGAGAATATTAGTACATATATCGTAATAAACAAAATAGTTAAAGCAATTCCTATATAAGCTGTTGATGATGTTGTAAGTATTCCACATATTAATGTCAATAAAATTATTAATACAAATATTAAATTTGATTTTAAATTATTCTTAAATATTTTCAAATTAGATAGCCATAAAATCATTATGATTGGTAAAATCCCAAGCACATTAAGTGCAAATGTTGACGGCTCTAAAGCTATTGAATTCACTCTTTTTATTCCATATACCATTTGAAAATGTAACTGTGCTAAAGCTATATTATTATTAAATAAATATGCTGGATATTCTATGCCTAAATAAAACATACAAAATTGCATTACTCCCCAAATTAACGCAAAAATAGTGCTAATAAAAAATATTTTTAATACATTTCTTATTTTTTCTTTTGAATTTATTTTTAAAGAAAGAAAAATCGCAAATACTAGCATAAATAATAAATATATTGGTTGTGTTATATTAGAACCTGAAAAAGTCAATTTTAGTACCTCATTGTTAAGCTGATTGTTAACAATAATAGTTTTGCCACTTATGAACATATATAATTCGCCAATAATAATTATTACACCAAATATAGCTAATGATTTTATTAATTTATTTTTCTTCATAATATTAGCTATAATTTCTTTATTTAAATATTTTTTACTTCTAATATAATTTATAATAACTTTTAAAATCCAAAATGATATTATAAAATAAAATGGCGCTATACCAGTAACTGTTTTATCTATATTGATTATAGATGTAGCTGTAAATGTAGAAAAAAATATACCTAAGTATAAAAGAAAATCTTCGCTCTTAAAAAACCCATATATTGTTAATGCGATGACCAACCATCCTATTATAGTAATTTCCATAATTTCTCCTCTAAATATTATTAAATTTTTATGTTAAATAAAGATTTGTATAAATATATAGTCTCTTTAGCACAATTTTCCCACGAAAAATTAATATAACTCTTATATATATTCTTTTTTATTTCAACTAAATATTTCTCATCCTCTAATACTCTATACATTTGATTTGCTATCTCTTCTATATTGTTGGGATTAACTTTTATAGCTCTATCTCCAACAACTTCTGGAATAGATGTTACATTTGATACTATTGTTGGAACTCCAAAACTCATAGCTTCTAAAGGTGAAAGTCCAAATCCTTCATAAAAAGAAATATAAATATATAGTGAGGCATTTTCATAAAGATACTTCAATTCATCATCATTTATTTTTCCAATTACTAAAACACGATCTTCTATATCATATTTATCTATTAATGATAATATTTCTTTTGATTTCCAACCTTCTTTGCCAGCAATAATAAGCTTTGCATCAGTTTTATCTTTTATTATATTAAAAGCATTTATTATTCCTCCTATATTCTTTCTAGGAGTAATAGTATTTACAGATAAAATATATTTGCCTTTAATATCTAATATAGATTTTTTAATATTTTCTATATTTATTTCTTCTTTGCTAAAATCATTAAATCCGTTATAAACTACACTTATTTTATCGGTAGTTTCTGGATAATATTTTTCTATTTCTGATTTAGTAAACTTTGTTATAGCAACTATCTTATCAGCTTTTTTTACTGACTTTTTAGTAATAAAGTTTTTCCATATTTTCGTTTTTGTTGAAAATTCATCTTCTAATGTTTTAAAGGCCATATCATGCATTGTTATTATTACTTTATTTTTACTAATTATTGGAGCCATAGTGTCTGGGTAATGAATTATAGCTTTTGGAAACATTTTGAATATCATTTTAGGTAACTTAAATTGTTCAAAAAAATTTCTATCTTTCCCACTATTGATATTATTTATTACTATCAAATCTTTTCTATCTACAAAATTATATTTATCCAAATCTTGACTTCTTATAACTATTTTTAAATCTATATCATTCTTATTTAAATACATAGCTTTAGAAAGTTCATAACAGTATCTTCCTATACCACCACTTAAACTAGTTTGCAATGCATTAAATACTACTACATTTTCCAAACTCATTCTCCTTATCTTTATCTGTTGTCTTTATACATGATTTAAATATCTTTTCATGTTCTTGAACAACTCTACTTATGTTGTATTTAATATTAGCATCTAAATATGCTTTTTCAATAATCTTATCTCTAAAATCATTATCATTTATATATTGAAAAATATACTCAATATATTTTTCAATATCATTATTTTCAACTAATCTTCCATTAATTCCATTATTAATTATATTTTTTATTCCACCAACGCTTGATGCAATAACCGGTACCTTAGAAATGAAATATTCAGGTATTACTAATCCAAATCCTTCCCACTTTGAAGTTAATAATGCTATATCAAATATACTAATTATTTCAGCAGTATTATTAACCCAACCTGTTATAGTAAATTTTTCTGATATCCCTAACTTTTTTATTAAATCATCAATCTTTTCTCTCTCTTCTCCATCTCCAACCATAATAAAATGGAAATTATCATTAATTTTGCACAATCTACTAGCTATCTCTACAAATGTTTCTGGAGATTTCTGCTCACTAATTCTAGCTACCATACCAACTACTAACTTATTAATAGGAATATTATATTTGTTTTTAATTTTAGAAGCATTAAAGCTTTTATTAAACTTTTCTATATCTATACCATTTTCTATAAGCGCTAATTTATTTTCTTTACAAATTTTATATTCTAATGCTTTATCATAATCATTTTTAGATATGCAAATAATTTTCTTAGTTAACTTGGCCAGCATTTTTTCAATTAATATGTACACATTCTTTTTTTTATTACTTACATTCATATCAAATGCCCACCCATGTGAATTATAAATCACTGGTGTTTTAGTGAAAATTGCCGCTATACGAACTAATGCTCCCGCCTTGCTACTATGTGAATATATTATATCAACATTATTATTTCTTAAATATCTAATAATACCCATTATAGATTTCAAATCACTCTTTAAAGATATCTCTCTTTTCATATCTAAATATTTAATATCGTCTACTAATTCATTATATATTTCTTCTTCTGTTTTATATAAATTAGAAACTAATAAATAATTTTGAAAAATATTTTTATTAGAGTATTTTAAAAAACTTTTTAAATACTCACTAACTCCCCCATTAGCTTGAGCAACGTGAAGTATTTTTATCTTTTTATTATTCATATTAACTCCTCTTTAAATATTTTATACCAAACATTCTTTTAAAGACTTTATTTTTGAAACCTCTTCTTTTTTACCAACAATAATATTGCCATCATTTTCTATGATATAAATATCATTTAATCCATGTATAATTACATTATGATTTTTAGATATTATTAAATTATTATTTGAATCAATACTATTTATCTTTCCTATAAATATATTACCATTATCATCTTTTTCTCTATATCTATCTAAAGCTTCCCAACTTCCAACATCATCCCAACCAAAATCACTTGGTATAACATATATCTCATTTGATTTCTCTAATATAGCATAATCTACTGATATAGAATCTGTTTTTCCATAATTCTCATTTATGTAACCTTGAAGTTCATTTACATTAATTTGTTCAATATTCTTTAAAGCATTGTACGTTTTTGGAATAAATTCTTTTATTTGATCTAATATATTATTTACAGTCCAAATAAACATTCCACCATTCCATAAATAACTTCCATCAGCTAAATACTCTAAAGCTTTCTCTAAATTCGGTTTTTCTACGAATTTATCAACTTTAATTACTTCATTGTTATTAATATAAGTTTTATCTTTAGAGAATTTTATATATCCATATCCTGTTTCCGGTCTATTAGGCGTCATACCTAATGTTAATATGGCCTTATCATTTTCTTTTAAGTACTTTTCACCATCTAATAATATATTTCTAAAACTATCTTCATCTTTTATTAAATGGTCAGATGGTAATACAACCATAGTTGCATCATTATAATATTTTTTTATTATCATTGCAGATAAAGCAATGCATGGTGCTGTATTTCTTCCTTCTGGTTCTACTATTATATTTTTCTCAGGAATATCTGGCAATTGACTTTTAACTAAATCAACATAGCTATCCCCTGTACAAACAAATATTCTTTCTATTGGTATAATTGGTCTTATTCTATCAACGGTCATTTGTATCATAGTCTTATCACCTATAAGGTTTAAGAATTGTTTTGGTTTTTTTTCTGTTGATAGCGGCCAAAATCTTGTTCCTTTTCCTCCAGCCATTATTAATGCACATAACATATGTAATTCCTCCTAAGCAAAAAAATTTAAAGTTATTTTCTCTATTTAACTAGCATTTTCATCTCCAAATAGTACAAAAAATGTTTTAAAAATAAGTTTTAAATCTAGACTTAAACATCTTTCGTGAACATATTTAACATCTAATTCCATCCACTCTCTAAAACCTATTGAATTTCTCCCCATGACTTGCCAATAACATGTTATACCTGGTTTCACTTCTAATCTCTCTAGCATCCATGGTTCAAATTCTTTTACTTCTTTAGGAAGACTTGGTCTTGGTCCAACTAAGCTCATTTCCCCTTTTAAAACATTTAAAAGCTGTGGTAATTCATCTATACTAGTTTTTCTTATAAATTTCCCTATTTTAGTTATTCTTGGATCATTTTTCATCTTAAACATAGGTCCAGACATTTCATTTTGTTCTTTTAGCTTGTCCTTAATTTCTTCAGCATTTACTACCATTGATCTAAATTTATACATATTGAATGTCTTTCCATGTAATCCTACTCTTTTCTGTGAAAAAAATACCGGACCTTTTGAGTCTAATTTTATTAATACTGAAACTACAATTAATATTGGAGATAATAAAATTAACCCTAGAATTGATGCAAATATGTCCATAAATCTTTTTAGAAACAAATAAAATCTACTATTATTAACTTTTTTATAACTATCTTCATAAAGAATTTTCTCTTCAATCAATACTCATTTCCTCCTAAAATTTATTTTTTAAAAATCTAATCTTATAAAACAAATTTTTCAAAGACAAAGGCTACTCCATCTTCTTCATTACTTTTTGTAATAAAGTCAGCTTTTTCTTTTACTTCTTCAAAAGCATTTC
>NZ_JAUNLM010000058.1 GCF_030532265.1 Clostridium sp.
ATTTAATACTTAACAATCTATAACTTATCATTAATGTATGAACCATAATAATAAACTCCTTTATTTATAATTTCACGCTATTATATGAAGTTATAAATAAAATGTAAAAAAATACGCAGTTTTATAATAAGAAAAATATAGATAAATCCGCAAGAATTCAAAGAGTTAACTACAGCTTTAGCTAAAAAATAAGAAAAGTATAGATACTTGTTTAACAAAAAAAAAACATCAAAACCAGTGCACCTAATCACCTAAAAAATACAGAGATCCTCCTCACTTCCTAAAATAAAAAGAACAGGTACTAAGTACCCTATAATACAAGGGCTGAAAAAATGGGGGTAGATTTTTAAAGTCTTAGCTATTATAATTTATTTGAATATAACTATAAAAAGAATGAGCTTATATTAGCCCACTCTTTTTTAAATATGATATATGTCTTTCAAATGTTGAGGTACTGCTAATACCTAACATTTGCATTATTTCTTTATTTTTAAAGCCTTCTAATCGAAGGTTTTTTATTTTTTCTCTAATTATCTTCAAACTTTCTTTTTTAGTTAACTTTCCTCTAGATTTTAATTTTTCTTGGTAAGCTTTTTTATTTCTAATTCGTTTTCTTCTTTTATACTCATCATTAGAAATAATTGTTTTCATATGAATTTGTTCTTCTTCTGTAATTTCTAATAGATTTATAAGAGTATCATTCTTATATTTGTATTTTTTATTTTTATCTAAATAACATGTTTCTGCACTCTTAGTAGCTCTTATAACTTCTCTTTCATTTAATGGTTGTAGAAAATTGTTATTAAGCCCTAAAACATCTTCTAAAGCCTTCTGAGTATCTACTATAAAGCTACATTGATAATACCTATATAAAAATAATATAAGCTCTCTATGACCTTTTAAATCATATTTTCTAAGTTCACATAATTTTATTATGTCTTGTATTCTTGAATAATAAAGACTTCTTTCTCTAAAAATATAATTTATTTTTTTAGGTCTACCTATTCTCTTTTCAGATGGTCTTAACTCAGGTAAAAATTCTTTTTGAATTTCTCTTAAATCATAAATATAATCATATTCATCTATTATATCTACAACGGTTTTTGATTTAGAATTTATACTTCCTGGTACTCTTAATATTCTTGTTGCATCAAGAGCTTGTCTATCTGCACCAAAACATTTTAAGTGTTTATATAAATATTCTTCAACTGCCTTCCATAAAGGTAATGCTTTACTTGGAACTGAATTTATAAGCCATATTAAGTACATTCCACGCCCACTATCTATTACATAATTTGGTATAGGAATTATTCTATTAAAATAATTATCTTCAAGATTCATTAATATTTGATCTTTTGTAAATTTTAATTTATAACAATCCAAATCTATAAATAAAGCATTAATCTCTTTAATATATTCTAATCTTCTATATGTACTATAGAATGTATTTGGTGTTATATAAATGTTTTCTCCACTTAAATCTAAATCTTTTAATTCAGCATATTTATAATGCCATTGCTTATAGCCGCCTTGATCTATAACACTTCTAGTAATCCATCCTTTACTTTTGCTATGTAGCTTATCTATATAGCTTAATTTATTAAATTTTAATGCTTGATTCACATATTCACCTCCTTTTTTGTAAAAACTAAGAAAATTATATCATATTTACTTATTTCTTTTAATTAATTTCTTTATTTCAACTTAATGTATGTAAACATTCAATATCTATTTTTATAAATATTGATAATTTATCTTATAAATGTTATAATTTAATTAGCTCAACGAGAGTTTCAGAAACTTAACGTAATGAATTTTTAATATGTATTTTGGCTAAAGCAGTCTCAATTTTGGGACTGCTTTTTTGTCGTCCAATTTTATGTTAACGAAAATATAAAGATATTTACTTCATTTTAGGGAAATATTTTTTTTAAGCGTATACATGAACCCGTACATATACCTAATAAAAAAAAAAGACACATTATAATTATCTTTTTTTACTTATATTTATTTATATAATCTAATATAGCATAGCTAAATACCTCTATAACTTTCTTATCATTATGCTGTGCTAAATATTCATCTAGTTGTTTCTTAACTTCTGTATAAAGTCTTATACTCTTTGTAGATGTTTCTCTAGTATTATTTATTATATGTTTATTTCTTTTAGATCTTCTAATATCATTTCTATTTGATTCTAAATTCAATAATCTTTTTTCAAAGTCATCTAACTTCTTTAAAACAACTTCTATATCTATATCTTTTGTGTTTTTTATCATATTGTTTTTAGTATTTTCATTTATATTTATTTTAGTATCTTTTAAATCTTTATTGTTTTTAATTTTCGTATCTATTTTTGTATTTTTATTTGTGTTCACTTTATCCTTTGGAATATATTTTTTTAAATTTGCATCATACCCGTATCCACCACGCTTTAGCTTCGTTTTAACACTACTACTATTCCATCCCATATCTTTGCTAAATTTATTTACACTAATTCCATTTGTTAAAGCTTCATTAATCATGTTTAATAACTCATTAATTTTGACTTCACTTATTTCTCTCATTTCATTCAACCCCAACTAAAATTATTTATAAGTATTGTATCATATATTGTATTGTGTTTGCATTACATAATAAAACAACTCAAAATGCTCTGTATTTAATTTTAATACTTTTTAATGTATTTATATTGCTATTATTAAAATTTCTTCTTATATGGCCTAAATTTAAGTTAAAATTTATCTTTTATTTAAAGGCAAAATAAAAGCAGAAGAAAAATCTTCTGCTAAATTAAAACTTCTATAAACCATTTTTTATACTCTTTATTTTAAACTTATAGGATCTATTAGTTTTATTTAATTATATCTATTACAAATTAATTGTTTTATCACATTTATTAGATAATTCTTTATCATGAGTCACAAGAATTATTGTTTTTCCCTTTTCATTTAAATCTTTTAAAATATTAAAAACAATATCTCTATTTTTTTTATCTAAATTTCCTGTTGGTTCATCTGCAAATATTATTTCACATTTTTTTAGCATTATTCTTGCTAAAGATATTCTTTGTTGTTCTCCTCCACTTAGTTCATATATTTTCTTTTTATTATAATTTTCAAGTTCAACTAACTTTAATACATGGTTTATTAATTCAATTTTATTTTTATTTTTATCTTTATTATATTTGAGTGCTATTTTTAAGTTTTTTTCTACCGTTTCATTTTCAATTAAAGCATAATTTTGAAATAAATATCCAAAGCTGTTTCTTTGAAGCATAAGGGATTCTTTATTATTAGGATTTGTAATATTATTAATTATAACATTACCTTCTGTAGGTTTTTCTAATAATCCCATTATATTTATTAATGTTGTTTTTCCACTTCCACTTTCACCTATAATAGATATAAAATCACCTTTATTAATACTTAAATTAAAGTTTTCAAAAATATTTTTGTCTTTATAGCTTTTTGATATATTTTGAAGCTGTATCATTTTTAATGCTCTCCTTTTAATATTATATTAAACATTTTTTTTGTTAGCATTCTTTCAAAAACAATAGAAAGAATAAATTCAATTAAAATTATTAGAAAACCTACTATTAAAATATTAATTCCAATTCCAAATAATAATTTAGTCAAAATTATAGCTAGTAAATTAACTAGTAGAACTTTAAAAATAATTGGCATAATTCTTAAAGTTCTACTATATCCAAATATTTTTTTAATATATATTTTATGTTTATTTTTTTCATAATAAGCAGATATTATATTATAAGTAACTAATATATTAGATAAAAATAATACAATAATAGATATAACACATCCTCTTTTTTGATTTTGTAATCTATCAATTTTTTCTGCATTAGAATCATATAATGATATTGCTTTATCAAAAGATTGTTCTAGTTCTTCACTTTTTATAAATGGATATATATCTGAAAACACATCATTCTTTTCTGACTTAATATATACATTTCCTGTCATATAAGAAAGATAGTATGAACTATCAATGTTTCCTGTATCTATCATAACTATTGGATCTCTTATTAAATTATTATTATCTTCCTCTATATAAGAATCATAAGTAAAATAATCTTGATTATTTTTTACATAAATTATATTAATATTTAAATCATGTTCAGCAGTAGTATTTTTATTTTTATTTTTATTTAATATTTCATTATTAATATTTTCAACTTCTACTTTTTCAAAATAAAAATGTTTTCTATAATTAGATACTATTTCCTTTTCATATTTTTTTAATTTTTCCGGAACTAATAAATTTAATGTATTTTCATCATATACAATTTGATTTTCTATACTTAATTCACTTGATATAATAGGATTAAATTTTAAATAATTTTTATTTATCTTAATACTTCTTCCAGTTGGATCAATTTCTGGACTAATATCTTTATTTTCTAAATCAAAAATGTATGAATCATTAATCTTTCTATAATTAGAAGGCTCTATTAAAATTGCATCTTTTTCATTTGACAACTTATCATATAATTTTTTCATTTTAAGGCTTGTATTATAGTGAATTTTTTCATCATTTTCTCCATTATATTTAACTGGTAAAAAATATAAATTTTCTGCTTTTTCCCATTGTGATAAATTGTTTAATTTAATGTTTATATCTTTTGTCTGATTTATAACTAAATTAACATAAAACAATAAAAAGATGATAAAAATAAGTTTTAAAATTAAATTGGAAATATTAACAATGTTATAATTTTTTGCTCCTTTAATTTTAGCAGAAAAATTTTTACTTATAATATTTGTACTTACTGATATTAATAAGATAAAATTATAAAGTAAACCAATAACTATATAAATATAAACAAAATATAAAGATAATATTTTTATACAATTAAAACCATTAATATATAAATAATAAATAAAAATTATAAAATATGCTGTAAGTGAAGCTTTAACAATATATTTACTAAAAGTCTTACTAATATGAATATATATATCCATAACACTATATCCATTTATTCTTAGTACAGCTATTTCCTTTGATCTTTCAATTGAATAATGTATTATTGTAACTAAAATAAACACAAATGTTAAAGCTAAATTTATAATCAAATATAGTGTTGAACGAATATTAATTCTATTTGAATCATTAAATCTTAATATACTTGTATTAGCAACATTTAAATTCAAATCATGTACTATTGAATTTACAGTATTAGAATCTATAGTTGATAAGTAATAAATTCCTTCATTTGAAAATTCACTTTTATTAGTAATGCTTTTAATATCTATATTTAGATTTGAATTTACTCTATCAAATTTGCCTGTTTGATTAATATCTTTTTTATTAATATTACTTATAAATTCTTTAGAATTTTCTTTAGGAAATGAACCTCTATTTAGTTTTATCTTTCCACCAAAAGTTGGATCAGTTGTATATATTTTCATGTTTTGTTCGTCTATTTTTGTATATTTTGAAATATTAATATTATATTTTTTTGATAATTCAATCATATAGGTATCAAAATTATCAGCTTTATTTTTACTATCGTTAAAATTTAAAACTATTTCAGTGGTTTCTCTATAAAAAGTATTATTTATATTATTGTATTCAAAAATATTTATTCCTAATAAAGATAATATAACTAGTTGAATCGTTAATAATATGTATATTATTTTTCTCAATCTAATTCTCCCCTTATATAAAAACAATATAGAATTAAAATAATTCTATATTGTTCGCAATTTAATTATATACACTATCTAAAGTTGTAATATGCTTTATTTCCACCCCAAAAAGCTTTGTATGCACTTGCTTTGCTAAATGTATCTTTAGGTTTCCAACCACCATCTCTATAGTGACCATCACCATTAACAACAGATCCTCTACCTTCTTTTTTATAATTTTTGTATTCAGATATTACTAAATCATCTCTAGTTCCACGTATCCAATACCCATGATTATCAGTACCTTTATCCATATCACCAGAAGTTACAGCTTTTTGATATGGATTAATAATTTCTTCACCGCCATTTTTTGTATTCATATTTGAAGCATTAGCAAGTATTGGCGCACCTATTGCTAATATTATAGATGCAGCGGATAATAAACTTATTATATTTTTTTTCATATAACCACCCCTTACACCAATATTTTACAATATTATTTCAAAATTGTAAATAATATGTAAATAAATAATTAATTTTTCCTTATTTATGTATCTAAATCACAAATTCCTTTATTCTTATAAAACTTAGTTCAATGTTTTTTTACTCAAAAATTCACCATTCATCCCTACCACATTCCATGATAATTATATTACGATCTATTGCTGTTCAAGTTGATCTTAAAGAAAAATTTAAACTCTTACTAACTCAAAGTATAATGTACTGTATATTTAGTTATTCGGCTCATCTGAATCCTATCTGTTACGTGTTAATCATATACTAGCTTTCCTCTTGTTTATAGGTTGCATATCATAAGAAGATTACTCTTCTATTAGCTTTAATCGTTGTTATAAAAACCAACTTTAGCTTGAAATTTGTTTTTTAAAAGCTAAAGGAAGAAAGATTATTAAACCCCTCTTCCTAAATTTAATCTATTATTTTCTTTTTTTATTTTCTCTTATTATAGTACTCTTGCTAATACCTAATAATTCTGCTAGTTCTGTTTTGCTCTTATCCCCTCGTTTTACTGTAAGCATACTTAATGCATTATCTAATTGCTTATCTGTATATTTCTTAGGTCTCCCTTCTTTGAATCCCTCTTTAGTCTTTGCAATAGCTTTTCCTTCTTGAGTTCTCTCTACAATCATATCCCTTTCAAATTCTGCAAATGAAAGAAATATATTTCTTATTAATTTGCTTGCTGGAGTATTATCCATTATCCCTATATTTAATATATTCACTTTTATGCCTTTATTGATTAACTGATTAACTAATTCACTACCTTGAGTAATACTTCTAGCTAATCTATCCAGTTTAGTAACTATTAATATATCTCCTGCTTTTAATTCAGCTAACAATCTGTTAAATTCCGGTCTATCTGTTTTGGTTCCAGTAAAACTATCTGAATAAATCTTTACTGCTCCATTACTTTTTAAAATTTCAATTTGACTCTCTAAACTATTTCCTTCTTTAGCTTGTCCCTTTGTACTAACTCTAGCATATCCATAAATCATATTTTTTACCTCTTTTTCCACCTGCGTTTTGACACTTATTTTTGACACCGTTGTATGTTGCTATTTTACGTCATTAATTTTCCGGTATCAATACTTAAGAGTTATGATATTTTAAAGGTATATATTTATTTCAATATCTATTTTAATTTTAAAACATTATCATAATTAAATTTAATTCTTAGATTATTTTTACTTGTTATGTTCCTCATGGTATCAATTATCAAAAGTTAATTTTGCAACTGGAATAACATATGCAATGGTTGGAAGTGGGCTTTACAACACGTTATTCTTAATAACTAATAAATTTAAAAATAATACTGCTAAAGGTGTTAATTCAGTTATAAAATATAAAGCATATACTAAGCATTATTATAACTTTTGAGTAACTACAAAAAGTATGAAACCTAGATAATATCTCCTACTAATAAGGTTGCTTTACTCCGTAAACCAACCTTTCGGTCATGTGAGAAAAGTAAGTCACTTCGTTCTCTTACTTTTTCACAAGCCCGGTAAGGCCAATGTTTTCAAGGGTTTGCACTGGTAGTACACTTTAATGTTAATTAGGAACCTATAAAAACCATTTATTAAAAAAGTGTACCAAAAGATAACCACATAAAAAGGCTAAAAAGAAATAACTACTCACGTACCACCGCCAGTCCAAATAGATAGAATATGTACTAAAATACCCATATAATACAAGGGCTGAAAATTTTACACCTAATTTAAAATTAAAATTTTAATTTGACTATTAAATTAGATGCTATTGTTCCTGGTGAATATGAAATATTTATATAACTTAATACTGATCACAGGTATTGTGCTTGATAATGTGATTCTCACTGAACATATATATGTGTAATAAGAGATATTGTTTTTATAATAGTTTTAACATTAAAATGTTCAAATTTAACTGGGATTCCTGAATATAATCCTAAATTACTTCGCTTTTTTAAATATTTCCTAAAAAAATATATACCAATAACATACTATTATTGGTATATAGGTATTATCTTATATCTTTATTCTTAGGTTTATCAGAAAAAGGAAATAAAATTCCCACTAACACTATTACTATTCCAATAAACATAATAGATATAGTTTTCGTTATTTCAAATACTTCAGATCTTACTCCAGTATAAAAAATATCAAAAATATTATTGGATAAAATTATTAAAATTGCTCCCAATAATATAAGTAACACTCTTATTTTTAAAACTTTCATATATCACCTCAAAATAATTGAAATTTTAATCTAAATTAATAATCTAATACTAATTTAGATTAATTAAATTTAAAAGTAATCTATGAGACCACTTTAAAATTCTCTTCACTAATATGTTTAATTCCCAATGCCCTTATACATAAAAATATAAGGTTTAAATTCTTCTTTCTTTAGTTGTTTATAATAGCTTGTTTACTTATGTTTAATTACTTAGACGCTTACTCTACTTTATATAATATAATAATTAACCCCCTTTAAACTATTCTATAAATTAAGTTCCATACTACTAATATAAATCCTCTTTTATCTCACTCCCTATCACCTTAAAGATAATAATAAAACTATATTAATGGTATAGTGTACAACTTTGCACTTTTTCCTCTAAATCTATTCATATCAATTGTTTATGGGTGATTTTTTGCATTTTTTACTATGTAAAAAACATACACTCTTAAAATTAATAATTAAAAAAGATAGTTTTTTCAAACTACCTTTTGTTTTAAAATATATTTATAAATTTTTGTTTATCATAATCATTTTCAAATATCTCTATTGGTATAATAGGTGTATTAATATAATTATAGCCTTTTTTTCTTAATATATATATTCTATTATTATTTTCTACTACATCTTTTATTGAATCAAAATTTATAATATTTTTTTTATTTATATTATTTTTATAAATAATATTATCATCAATAACCTCTATAACTTTTTCTTCAAATAGCTCCTTTGGAGCATGTTTTAGCTTTAATTTAAATTTAATCAATATAATTTTATCTAAAGAATATAAATATAAACCTATAATAAAACAGCCTATATTATATATTATAAAAGTTAAAATAATATCTGGATCATTGATTATTTTATATTTAAAAGCTAAAAATAAACCATAAATTATAGCCAATATTGGTATGATTAAGAATTTATTCCTTGTTTTTTTATCTAATTCTAAAATATATTTCATAAACTCAATATAATCTAATTCAGTGTTTTTATAAACTATTCTCAAATTCTCACTCCCATATTTTTTTATAATTTACATTCCTAATTTACTCCATTCTATTATTTATAAATTCACTTTCTGATATATCTTTCATAGCTAAATACAATATATATTCACTAAGACTTTTATACCCTCTAACCTCAGATAAATACTTTAATTTTGCTTTATATTCACTATTCATTCTTATTTGTACTCTATCATTCTTTTTCTTCTCAATCCCCATTTTTTCTTCACCATTTTCTTTATTTTTGTACTCCATTAATACCAAATGTACTTCAAGGAGTACATTTTATAACTTCAATAAATAATTCATTATTCCTCTATTTATATATAATTAAAAATCCACTAGTTTAAAATAGTGGATTTTGATAGAAATTAATTATTATAACTCAATACTTTTATCCTATAATCTTATTAGATGGTTTATAAGTAGATTTAATCTCATTATAAATTTCATTTATTTTTTCGTTATATTTTTTATAATAATCGTAATTACTATATAGAACTGCTGACTGTATTACATCTTTTTTAAAATCTACATTTTCTCTAACTTTTGATTTATCTTCAATTATTTTAGTTTGTTTTGATTTATTATTTATTTCATTTGAACAAGAAACTATACTAATATTTATAATAAATATTAAAATAAACATAAAAAATTTTTTAGCTTTAACATAGTATTCCCCATATTAAATACAAATAAAATTTCTATAAAAATTCTTTATGTAAATTTTATAAAAAATAAATTTAATTTCTAAAAAAGGAAAGATAAAGTTTAAAATATTTTTATTATATTTACTTAATATAAATAATTATCAGTCATTTTCTTAATATCTTTAAATTTCTCTATTACAATATCTAATTGTTTAAAGTATATTTAATAATCTTTTCTATTTCAAAAAGAAAATTTTCTTTAAGCTCTGTTTTTATAAATAAATCATCTCCAAAAGCAACATTACGATTTTCAATTTGCTTTATTCTTCTATTTAAGCATCTATTATATATCATTTCTTTTATATTATTATTTAAATGTTTATCTAATATAGATTCCTCTTGAATTGTAATGATATCATCATTTTTTATATTATATATAATATAACCTTGATAAAAATAATTTATATCTAATATAGATTCGTCTATAGCTTCTGCAATTGCATAAAAATACTCTTTAAAACATTCTTTAAAATAAATACCTCTAATACTTTTACAATTAAATTTTTTCAAACACTTATCTTGAATACCTAAAATTTCTTCATACTCATCTGCTGTTGCTTCTCTATGACTTCTGTCCCTATCTTCTACTATGATAGTCTTTCTAAACATTAATTTATTTATTCTATTTAACCTGTTTAGTGAAGCTTCTATCAATGAACTTAATTCATATTTTAATAATCCAGTAAAATACTTAGCTATTTCAGCATCAATATCTTTCTCTTTTATAATTTTAAAATTTAAATTATTTCCTTGTAACTCCCAAAAGATATCATTAACTAATCCTAAATTTTCTATTATTTTTTTATTAGTTAATATTAAATTATCTTTTTTTATTTCAGATAAAAATTTTAAAATTTTTTTATCTAATGCAAATGAAAATTTTCCAGAATATCTTAAATTTTTAAGTAATGATTCCTCCTTATTTAAAAGCCTTTTTATAATAAAAAATTTTTTATTACCTACTCTTTTTTCCTCAAATTCAGCTATTGAATCTAATTTTTTTAAAAGTGCTCTTTTTATATTAGGCATTAACTTACAATTTTTATAATAACTATTCTTCTGCTTATCCGTTCCCAATAGCTCAACTAAATCTTTTGTGTATAAAATATCGTTCTTTTGTATCATCTGCTCCTCCTCTGTATAAGGTTGCTTTACTACGTAAACCAACCTTTCGGTCATGTGAGAAAAGTAAGTCACTTCGTTCTCTTACTTTTTCACAAGCCCGGTAAATATGTAGAAATAAGTACAGCAATGTAAACAACAAAATTAATAATATAATATATTAATAAAATAAAGATAAAAAAATCTAATGTATACATTGCAGAAAAACTACTAAAAATAGTAGTTCATAAAAATTATACGTAAAGAAACACTAAAACGTAAAACTCCGTACATAAAAAGAACAGGTACAAAGTACCCTATAATACAAGCGGAAAAAAAATGAGCCCTTTTTTTTTTAGTAAATATACTATATAATAAATTTAAATTTTACTAAAAAAAAGGGCTCATTTTATTAGCCCATTATTTTTCATATATGTGATATGTCTTTTGAGTGTTGACTCTGCCAAGTCAAGCTCTTTACAAATATCTTTATTCTTAAAGCCTTTATTTCTAAGGCTTTTTATTTTTTCCCTTATTTCTTCAAGTTGCTGCTTTTTGGTTAATTTCCCTTTAAGCTTTAAATTTTTTCTATAATTTCTTTTATTTCTTTCATTATCTCTTTTCTTATATTCTTCCTTAGAAATTATTGTTATCATATCAATTTGCTCTTTTTCTGTAATTTCTAATAAATCTATAAGAGTATCATTCCTATATCTGTATTCTTTATTTTTACTTAAATAGCACGTTTCTGCACTCTTAGTAGCTCTTATAACTTCTCTTTCATTTAACGGTTGTCTGAAAGTACTATTAAGACTTAAAACGTCTTCTAAAGCCTTTTGAGGATCTTCTGTAAAGCTACATTGATAATACCTATATAAAAATAATATGAGCTCTCTATGACCTTTTAAATCATATTCTCTGAGTTCGCATAGTTTTATTATGTCTTGTATTCTTGAATAATAAAGACTTCTTTCTCTAAAAATATAA
>NZ_JAUNLM010000004.1:0-1154 GCF_030532265.1 Clostridium sp.
AGCACCTGCCTTGCACGCAGGGGGTCAGGAGTTCGAATCTCCTTACCTCCACCAATTTTAAGATGTTCATTAGAACATCTTTTTTTACTTTTAAAAAGAATTAAATAAATTTATAAACAAATACTATAAAAATTGTGGATATTTTTATTTAAAAAGACAAAAATCTGTGGATAAATTTTAAATAATGAAGAAATTTCGTAATAAATATTTTGAAAAAATAATTTACGTTGTTAATTTATAAGTATATTGGTAAAATTAAATAGTATAATAAATTACTTATCTAAAAAGGAGAAGATAATATGGAAAACAAAATATTAGCAACAGTTGGTTCAGAAGAAATAACTGAAAAGGATTTAAATGATATAATTTCAAAATATCCAGAAGATAGAAGATCAATGTTTGAAAATGAAAATGGAAGAAAGCAATTATTAGAGCAAATAATATCTTTTGAATTATTTAATAATTTAGGAAAAGAATTAAAGTTAAATGAAACTGATGAATATAAAGAAACTGTTGAGCGTTTAGCTAAAGAAATATTAACTCAAATGACTATTTCAAAGGTATTAGCTGATGTAACAGTTACAGATGAAGAAGCAAAGGAATTCTATGAAGCAAATAAAGAAAGATTTGAAGAACAACCTACAGTTTCAGCTAAACATATTTTAGTTGACAATGAAGGGGATGCTATAAAGATTAAAGAAGAAATCGATAATGGAATGACTTTTGAAGAAGCTGCAAGCAAGTATTCAAGCTGTCCATCAAAAGAGCAAGGTGGAAATCTTGGAGCGTTTGGTAGAGGTATGATGGTTCCTGAATTCGAAAAAGCTGCATTTGAAGCAGAAGTAGGAAAAGTGACAGAGCCAGTACAAACTCAATTTGGATATCATTTAATATTAGTTGAATCTAAGAATGATGCTAAAGTTAGACCTTTTGAAGAAGTTAAGGATGGAGTTGTTCAACAATTACTTCAAGAAAGACAACAAAGAAAATACTTAGATGTATTAAAAGAATTAGAAGGAAAATATGGCGTTACTAGAAAATAATAAGTACACATATATGTAAAGGGAATTTTCGAAAGAGAATTCCCTTTTTGTGTACCTATATTTAAAAATTAAATTTTATAGATTTTTTATTCTAATAATAATTTTTTATAT
>NZ_JAUNLM010000004.1:1254-41979 GCF_030532265.1 Clostridium sp.
ATGGAATTAATTCAAAAAAGTCTGATATAAATTTATCTGATAGTGAAATTAAATTATCCTTGTCAGATAAACTTCTTTCGTCTTCTACTGCTACAACTTTCATATTAGCTTTTTTAGCACCTTTTACAGCTTGTACAATGTCTTCAAATACAATACAATTTTTAGGATTTACATTCAATTTTTTTGCAGCTAATAAATAAACATCTGGTTCATGTTTACCTACGGATACTTCATCTGTAATTGTTATAGAATCAAAATAAGAATATATTCCATTTTTCTTTAATGTTAGCTCTAATAATTCTTTAGAATTACTAGTAGCTAGGCCGATTTTTATATTTGATTTTTTTAGAAAATCAAGAAATTCTTTGACACCTTTTTTTAATTTTATATTATTTGAATAATGATAATTAGCCATATCATGCCAACAATTTTTTATTTCATCTAATGAATCTTTTAATTGGAATTTTTCTTTGAAGTATATAGCAACTTGATTAAAGCTTAAGTGTCCAATTTCAGCATTTAAATTTTCAGGAATTGGTATATTTTTATTTGTTAAATAATCAATATCTATTTTATCCCATATCCACATAGAGTCTATTAGTGTTCCATCTAGATCAAATATTGCAGCTTCTACGTTATCAAACATTCTGTACCTCCTTTTATGTTAATAAAAAACTGTAGGAATTAAAAAATAAAACCTACAGTTTATTATACAATAGTATTGAAAGCTATTAAAAATTTCTATGAAAAATTTTAGTTTTTTCTTCATCCAATAAATCTTCAAAATCATTTATACCCAATCTTTTAAATAAATCTATTATTATATCACTATGAGTTGGGATTTTTATAGGTGATGAATATGCAAATTCCTTTACATATTTAGTACCGTTATTTGTATCTATTAGTTTTTTAGGACCACCTACACATCCGCCAATACAGCCCATGCCTTCGATAAAGTTAAATTTAGTATTAGAACTTTGTATTTCGGTTAACAATTCTTTACAAGATTTAACTCCACTTGCACTTTTGCCTTTAAATAGTGATGCTTTATCAGGATATAATTCTTTTACCGCATCATTTATAGCTTTAGTTACACCGTTAGATTTTGCGTAAAGTCTACCGCATCTAGAAGCATATTCACTGGTAACGGTTTCTTGTAATTGTGATGGATCTATATTTAGGGTTTCAAATAATCCTTTAACTTCTTCAAAAGTCAAAACTAAATCAACATCACCTATTAAATCTTTTTCCCTTGCTTCAGCTTTTTTAGCTATACAAGGACCTATAAATACAACTTTTACATCGCTATTAAGATATTTTATAACTCTAGCAGCAGCTATCATTGGAGATACTGAAGGTGTTACATGTTTGACTAGAGAACTATAAACTCCTTTTATCATTCCAATCCACATTGGACAGCAACAAGAAGTTATAAGTAAATCATTGAAGCTATTTATATGACTATTAAATTCACAGGCTTCTTTTATTGTTAGCATATCAGCAGCAAATGCTACTTCTATCATATCAGTAAACCCGAGTTTTATAAAAGCAGTTCTAAGTTGATCCATTGATACATTTTCACCAAATTGACCAATTATTGCAGGAGCAACTGTTGCTATTACTTTAGTATTATTTTTCAATAATTCTAATAGTGGAAGTATTTCTATTTTTTCAAGATAATGTCCATCATCACAACTAGAAACACAAATACCACAGTCGGTACATAAATTATTATCAATATAAATATTATTATTTTTTGAATCTTTTAATATAGCATCAAATGGACATGCTTTTTGACAAATAGTTTTGGAGTTAATATCAGTATTACAAGAATTACATTTTGAAATTTTTTCAACTAATTTAGTTTTTACTGAGTAGTCAGTAATAGATTTCTTTAAGTTATAAATAAAGTTATCTCCTTCAGGCACAGATACTCCACATAAAGATGAAATAATATGTTTTAGAGTTTCATTTGAAAAATCATTAGATTTAAGAATTTTTTCTACTTCTTTATCAAAATTATCATTATAATAAGAAGAAATTAGTTTGTTAAGTATATCTTTATACTTTTTATTCATAGATTTCACTCCTAAGAAATTAATAGTAATCATGTTAATATTATTTATATTTTTGTCAATAATAATACTTAGAATATAAATTTTTATAGATTAAGGAGTTTTTAATTTATGGTATATTTTGCATTAGGGTATATAGGGATTTTTATAATAACATTATCATTGTGTAAAGCAGCTAAATTAGGAGATAAATATATAGAAGAAAATTATAAGGAATAGATAAATAAAAAAAAGACTATGAAATACTTCATAGTCTTTTTTGGTCGGGGTGACAGGTCTCGAACCTGCGACCTCATGGTCCCAAACCATGCGCGCTACCATCTGCGCCACACCCCGTAGCGACAAAAAATATTATATATGAATAAATAAACAATGTCAATATGTTTATAATTTATTAAAAAAGGTTACAATTTTGTAATTTATGTGTTATTATATATATGTCAATAAATTAATAGTATGTGAAAATTTTATATATAATATTTAATTTATAAAATTACAAATTATAAATAAAATACTATGTTTATTGAAAAAAATACAATAAATTGTAATATTAATTTAAATTGTTTTAAAATTAATATTAATATATTTTTATTGCATATTACTGTAAACAATATCACATCAGAAATAAAATGTTTCAAATTTTTTATTGACCTTAATTAATATGTAATAAATTACGGTTGTACCATTTATAATGTGATGTTATAATAATAAATGTATTTTTTTACTAGATACACATTTTGAAAGGGGGGGAGGTTCTAGAAAGAACCGATTAACTCATGAAGAAAAAAATAGTTGCAGCTGTTATTGCAGGTATGTTAGTTATGAATTCTGCTATCCCTGCATATGCTACACCAAGTAATAAAGAAGTGAATCAAGCAAGAGATGAATATGCTGAATTAGGAGCAAAAATTTCAGGAATACAACAAAAAATAGACGAATTAAATGTTAAAATAGAACCATTAGTTGAAAAAGTAAAAAGTAATCAAAGTGAAATAGACAGTACTAAAAAAGCAATTGATACAACTGAAAAAGAAGTTGAGAAAACTAAGGAAGATATCAAAAAACAAGAAGGTGTTTTAGGTGGAAGACTTAGAGAGCTTTATAAAAATGGTGGACAAACTAGCTACCTTTCATTAATATTTGGAGCACAAAGTCTATCAGATTTAATAGGAAAAATTGATTCTGCAAGCAGATTAGTAAATATTGATAAAGATGTTGCAGATCAATTAATTGAAAATAAAAAAGATTTAGATCAAAAAGTTACATCACTTCAAGAAAAGAATAAAAAGTTAGAAGAATTAAATGTGGAAACTAAGAAAGAATTAGCTAATTTTGAAAATTTAAAGAAAGAACAAGAAAAATTATCAGAAGATGCTAAAGTAGCACAAAAAGAATTTGATTCAAAATATCTTTCAAAGATGGAAAGACAAATTATATCAGGACAAGTTGATGTTATAAATAACTCAAATAGTTCAATTGATGCTTTAAAATCAGCAGTTTCACAATTAAAAGATTTAAAAGCTAATCAAATTAAGAGTCCAACTGTATTATCAGAAATAGATTCTGCTATATCAAAAGGACAAGATGCTATTTCTAAAAAGCAAAGAGAAGAAGCAGATAGACAAGCTGCTGCTAATAGAGGTGGATCAACAAGCAGTTCTTCATCAAATAGTGGATCATCAAACAGTGGTAGTGGATCAAATGGAGGTAGTGCATCTGTTCCATCAGCACCATCTGGAAGCGTACAAGCAGTTTTAAATGAAGCATATAAGCACCTAGGAAAGCCATATGTATTTGGAGCAACAGGACCAGATTCATTTGACTGTTCAGGATTTACAAGTTATGTATATCGTAAAGCAACAGGAATAGATATAACTAGAACTACATTTAGCCAAATTGGAGTTGGAAGACCTGTATCTAGAGATCAACTTCAACCAGGTGATTTAGTATTCCCACATACTGGACACGTTGGAATATATGTAGGTAATGGAAATATGATACATGCTCCACATACAGGAGATGTTGTAAAAGTATCACCAGTTTGGAAATTCTACGCAGCAAGAAGAGTATTATAATAAAATTTTATTTGACTTATAGAGATCTTAGAAGCTTCTAAGATCTCTTATTTTTTATCGAGTTGTTAACTAATTTTTTATAATGTATAATTAAAAAAGAATTTTAGATGTAAAAGGATGATTACATATGCAAGTAAATAAAGATAATTTAGTAAGGTCTGATGAAAATATAGATGATTTACAACTTAATGGTTTAATGTTAATTCAAAAAAAGGACGGATTTAAATTTGGTATTGATGCTGTTCTTTTATCAGATTTTGCTAATGTAAAAAAGAAACATAAAGTAATAGATTTTTGTACTGGAACTGGTATAATACCTTTTTTATTATATGGTAAATATTCACCTATACATATAACAGGAATTGAAATACAAGATGATATGGTTGAAATGGCAAAAAGAAGTGTAGAGTTGAATAATATAGATAATATTAATTTTATAAATATAGATTTAAAGGATATAAATTATTTAAAAACTTTAGAAAAAGTAGATATTGTAACTGTAAATCCTCCATATAAACTTAATAATGCAGGAATAGTTAATCCATCAGATAAATTATCAATAGCAAGACACGAAATAATGTGTAATTTAGAAGATGTTATAAAGGCTTCAAGAACTGTATTAAAAGACAATGGTAGATTATTTATGGTACATAGGCCTGAAAGACTTATAGATATTTTTATGTTAATGAGAAAATATAAAATAGAGCCAAAAAGAGTAAGAATGATTCATCCTAATAAAAATAAAGCACCTAATATAGTTTTAGTTGAAGGGCAAAGAGATGGTGGAGCATTTTTAAAATGGGATACACCTCTTTATGTTTATAATGAAAATGGAAGTTATTCAGAGGAAATAAATAGAATATATGGTAGAGAGGAGAAGTAAAAAATTGAGCAATGGAAAATTATATTTAGTACCTACACCAATAGGTAATTTAAAAGATATAACTTTAAGAGCTTTAGAAGTATTAGAAAATGCAGATGTTGTTGCGGCTGAAGATACTAGACAAACAATTAAGCTATTAAATCACTTTAATTTAAAGAAAACTTTAATTAGTTACCATATGCATAATGAACAAGGAAAAAGTAATGAAATTTTAGATAGATTAAGATTAGGAGAAAATATAGCTCTAGTAAGTGATGCAGGAATGCCAGGAATATCAGACCCAGGTAGCGTTATTGTTAAAAAGTGCATAGAACAAGGGTTAGAGTTTGAGGTTTTACCAGGAGCAACAGCTTTTGCAACAGCATTAATATATTCTGGATTAGATAGTTCAGCTTTTACGTTTAGAGGATTTATTCCAAGAGATACTAAATCAAGAAAAGTTGTTGTTGAAGAATTAAAAAATCAGAAAGAAACTTTAATTTTTTATGAGGCACCGCATAGATTATTAAGTACGCTTACATTTTTAAAAGAAAATTTTGGAAATAGGAATTTATCAGCGTGTAGGGAACTTACAAAATTGCACGAAGAAATAGTAAGAGGAAAAATTTCAGAAGTAATAGAATATTTTAATAATAACAATCCAAGAGGAGAATTCGTTCTTGTAATGGAAGGATTAACTGAAGAAGAAATAGAAAAAGAAAAAAGAGCAAGTTTTGAAGAACTTTCAATTGAAGAACATATAATAAAATATATTGAAGAAGGAATGAGCAAGAAAGATGCTATAAAAGCAGTAGCAAAAGATAGAAAAGTTCCTAAAAATGAAATATATAAGTATTCAACTAATATATAAAAAAAGGCCACTAAGAATAAACTTAGTGGCTTTAGTTTCATTATGATATAAATATATTTTAGGGGAATATATTTATATGTAATATAAAAAACTATTTTTTTAATTCTGCTAAACAATTTTTGCAGATGTTCTTTCCTTTATAGTTAACTACGTCTCTAGCGTCACCACAGAAGATACAAGCTGGCTCATATTTTTTTAATATGATTTGCTCTCCATCTACATATATTTCTAAAGCATCCTTTTCTGCTATATCTAGAGTTCTTCTTAACTCTATAGGAATAACTATTCTTCCTAATTCATCTACTCTTCTAACTACACCTGTTGATTTCATATAAGTTTCCTCCTTAAATTATACACTTAATAATAAATTATCTAAAAATCCACAAATTTCGACAATTTACTATGTTATCTTACCAAAATTGTAATTTAAAGTCAACATTAAAAATATTAAGTTTTATTTAAATGCAAAATTTGCTGATAAGATTATATTAATAAATATACTACCAAAAATTAGAAATGTCAATACTTTACAAATTTAAAATAAAAGTTTACATTTATTAACTTAAAATACATTAATCTGTATAAAAAATTAAATATAAATAATATAAATTAAAAAAATATGTATAAAAATAGAAAAACATTGAGATAATTAATAAGTTATATAATAAATTAAATATATGAAAAAAATAGAGAAAGTTGTTGAATTTTAAATATTAATTATTATAAGATAACAGAGGTATATTATTTAATAAGATAAATTCATTTTGTATAAATAAACATTTTATAAAAAACTTTTAAATAGTATAATAAAATATAATAATGGTAAAAATAACTTGTAATAAGTTTATTCATACTATATAATAAGTATTGAAACTTGTATGGAGGTAAAGGTGGTAAATAATGAATAAAAAAATTGATGCAAACTATATTAATGAACTTACTGAAGAAATGTCAAGAAGTAGTATGATTTCATATGATGAATTGCCAAAGTACGATTTATTTTTATCACAAGTTATAGATTATTTAAATGATAAATTTACTGATGATAAATATACAAATAATATAGTTCAAAATTATATTAAAAGTGAAGTTATAAGCAAGCCTGAAGATGGTAAAAAGAGAGGATATACAAAGATACATTTAGCTCAGCTTGTTTTATTAAGTTATATGAGACCTATCCTTACTACAGAAGAAATTAAAAAGGTATTTAGTTTAGCATTCAATGAAATTAATGATAGGACAGATGATATAATATCATGGGAAACGGCGTATAAAATTTTTGCAGAAACGCAAAAAGAAAGCTTAGAATCATTTTTATCAAGCTCTGTAGAGACGGAAGAAAAGTTAGATAAAATAATTAAAAGTCTTAACTTAGAAAATAATGATGAAGAAAGAATTAGGATATTTTTATTAGTAGTATCTTTAATAGCACAAGCTAGTGTAATTAAAAAGTTAGTACAAAAGATAGTAAAAGAATATCATTCAGAATAGATTTTATAGATGGTTTTATACCATCTTTCTTTTTTATATTTTAAAAATATGCATATTTTTAAAATATAAGGAGGTGTTAATATTGGAAAAATTTATTGATATTATAGGAAATGTAGGTTTTCCTATTGCTATTTCATTATATTTACTTATAAGAATAGAAGGAAAACTTGAAATTTTAACTAATAGTATAAATAATTTATCTAATACAATGAACAAATTTGAAAAATAGTCATGATATTTTCCTATGTTAAGAGAGGGTGTGATATTGTGAAACGTACTGTAAGAGAATCTGTAAGAGGATTAGTTGAGTTTATACTGAAAGCTGGAAGTATAGATAATAGGTTTTCTATATCTAAAAGAGCTATTGAGGGAATAAAAGCTCACCAAAAGCTTCAAAAAAGTAATAAAACCTTATATAAAAGGTATGATAAAGAAGTGTATTTAAGTGAAGAATTCAATTTTGAAAATTTTACACTTAAGCTTGATGGTAGAGCTGATGGAATTATATATGATAATGAAGATATTATAATAGAAGAGATAAAATCTACCTATAAGCCTTTTTTAGAAATCAATGATAGGAATGAATTGCATTGGGCGCAAGCTAAAGTTTATGGATATATGTATTTACTTAAGAATAATTTAATGAGTATATATATTCAATTGAGTTATTATCAATTAGAGTCTGATGAAGTGAAAAGCTTTAAAAGACAGTATACTTTTAGTGAATTAGAAAATTTCTTTAATGATTTAATTAATAAGTATGAAAAATATATAAAATTACAATCCAATCATAAGTATAGTAGAAATAAATCTATAAAGGAATTAAATTTTCCATTTGTTAAATATAGAGATGGTCAATTAAAAATGGCTAAGGCTGTTTATGGTACCATAAAAGAAGGAAAAGAATTATTTGTTCAAGCTCCTACGGGAATAGGTAAAACTATATCTACTATTTTCCCAGCTATAAAGGCTATAGGTGAAGGACATATAGAAAAAATATTTTATTTAACTGCTAAAACTGTAAATAAGAAAGTTGCAGAAGATACATTTAACATTTTAAGGAACAAAGGATTGAATTTTAGAAGTATAACAATAACTGCGAAACAAAAGATTTGTTTAAATGATAAGATTAGTTGTAATCCGGATGAATGCAAATATGCAATTGATTATTATGATAAAAGTAGAAATGCTATATATGAACTTTTAAAAGAGGAGAGAAATATTAATCGTGATTTAATTTTAGAAATTAGTAATAAGTATGGTATTTGTCCTTTTGAATTATCTCTTGAATTAATTAATTGGTGTGATGGGATAATTTGTGATTATAATTATATTTTTGATAAAAGAGTTGGTTTAAAAGGCGTTATTGATGATATTGGAAATGAAATTTCAGTATTAGTAGATGAAGGTCATAATCTTGTTGATAGAGCTAGGTCTATGTACTCAGCTTCCTTAAACAAAGAGAAGTTTTTAAAATTAAGAAGAAATTTAAAGAATAAAAGTAAAAAGTTATATAAAACAGTCAATAAGGTAAATTCTTATTTTATTGATTTAAGAAAAGAATGTGAAAGTATAGAAAAAAATAGTTATCATCAAAAAGAAGCTCCAAAAGATTTATATAAAATTTTAAGGAGCTTTATGAATCAAAGTGAAGATGAACTTATAAAACTCAAAGATGAGCCTTATTATGATGAGTTATTAGAAGTTTATTTTGATATAAATAGTTTTTTATCTATTAGTGAAGAATATGATAAGAATTATGTAACTTATATTGAAAAGAATGGGCAAAATATAAGTATAAATTTATTTTGTGTAAACCCATCAGAAAAGATAAAAAGTATAATTAAGAAATTAAATGGAACAATAATATTTTCAGCTACATTATCACCAATTGAATATTATATAGATTTACTTGGGGGGAGTGATGAATCTTATAGGTTAAGATTAAAATCACCATTTGATAGTAAAAAATTTAATGTAAGAAGATGTTCCATAAATACAAGATTTAAATTTAGAGAATCTACAATTCAACATATAGAAAAAGAAATTAGTTATTTTTTAAGTAACAATAAAGGAAATAGTATGATATTTTTTCCTTCATATGAATATTTAGAATTATTTATGAGAAATTCTAAATATGATTTTAATGGGTATAACCTGTTGATTCAAAAAAGAGAAATGGATGAGATAGATAAAGAAAACTTTATAAGTGAATTCAGAAACAAACAAAATGTAGTTGGATTATTTGTATTAGGTGGAGTTTTTTCTGAAGGCATAGATTTACCAGGAGATATGCTAATAGGAGTAATTATTGTTGGTGTTGGATACCCTAAGATATCTATGGAAAGAGAAATAATAAAGGAATATTTTAATGAAAAAGGATATGATTATTCATATATATATCCTGGGATAAATAAAGTGTTTCAAGCGGTAGGAAGAGTAATAAGAACAGAGGATGATGAAGGTAGTGCATTATTAATAGATGATAGGTATTTTAATAAAAAATATGATAGATTATTGCCAAGTGATTGGAATTTGTAAATAAGATATATAAATTTAATTTTAAGTATAAAATAAAACCAGTAGACTTTTGTATTTCTACTGGTTTTATTTATTATAATTATAACCTTAATTTAAGGTTATAATTTTTTATATAAGCTTTTACTCTGATAATGTTATAGTATAGCTAACATTGAAAGTTTGGCCTATATTTAACTCTTGTATTCCTGATTTGTCTTTTAATTCACCATTAAAATCAAAGAAATCAGCATGTCCATACCAAGGTTCTATGCAAACGAATGGAGCTCCTTCAGCTTTTGACCATAATCCCATAAATGGAAAGCCTTCAAAGTTCATAGTTAGGAATTTTGAGTGGTTTTTAGATTTTAATGATACTTCATTTGATTTTAAGTTATCAAATACTAAAGCATCGTTTTTGAATAATTCCTTACTTAAATTTATTATATTTTCATTATTTAATAATTCTTTTCTATCTTTAACAAAATAGCCGTCTTTATTTAAAAGCATTGTACTAACAGTTTCTTTTTTATTAAATTCAAAGTAATAATCATCTATTGTTTCATTAGGTTCTATTGAACATAAAAATGCAGGGTGAGCACCTATTGAGAAATAGATTGTTTTATTATCTAAATTTTCTACTATATAAGATACTTTTACGCTGTTTTTTATAAGAGTATATTTAATTTTTAATGAAAATTTATAAGGATAAACTTTTAAAGTAGCCTCTGAATATTTAAGTTCAAAAGTTATAGAGTCAGAAGTTTTTTCTATCATTTCATAATTAGAAATTCTTCCAAGACCATGTTGAGGAAGTTCATAAACATTACCTTCAACTTTATACTTTCCATCTTTAACTTTACCTACAATTGGGAAAAGTACTGGTGAATGATACTTCCAATATTCTGGATTACCATTCCATAAAAATTCTGTATTACTTTTTTTTGAAATTAAATTATGTAATTCAGCTCCATAAGTACTAGCTGTGATTTTAACTAATTCATTTTCAAGTGTATATAACAAAAAATCACTCCTTTTATTTATGAAATAAATATACAGTAAATTATACTATAATTGGAAACGTTAATAAATACATAATAGATTTAATAATAAAAATAATATATAATAAATAAGTTTTGCTACAATTAATAATAAATGTTATATTATACAATAGAAATAATATAAAAAAATAATTTTTATGTTGGTGAAGATATGAAGAGTAAGAAGAAAAATGTATGCAAAAAATCTTTTTTAGATACTATGCTGTATTTGTTTGTAAAAGTAAAAAGAGATGATTTATTTGCATTAGGTTCACAAATGGCATATTATTTAATACTATCGTTTTTTCCGTTTTTAATATTTTTAATAACATTAATAGGTTTTATTAAATTAAATTCAGACCAAGTTTTATTAGGATTACAGAACCTTGTTCCAACTGCTGTATTTGAGTTAACAGCTAATACTATTGAAGAGGTTGTAAATTCGCAGAATACAGGTATATTAGGAGTTTCTATTATTTTGACAATATGGTCAGCATCATCTGCTTTTAGAGCTGTAACTAAAGGGGTAAATAAAGCTTATAATATACAAGAAAATAGATCCTTTATAAAAAGATCTATAATAGGAATGTTAAGTGTGATAGCTTTAGCATTAACTATTATATGTACTTTGCTTATGCTTGTATTTGGAGATATAATAGGTAATTTTTTGAATGAATTATTACCTTTTGAGCATATAATAAATTTTATTTGGAATATTTTAAGGTATTTAATAATTATAATTATGATGATTGTAGTTTTTGCTAGTATATATAAGGTTACTCCGGCGAGGAAGGTTAAATTTATAAATGTACTTCCAGGCGCCATAATAAGCACTATTGGGTGGTTAATAGTATCATTAGGATTTTCTTTTTATATAAATAATTTTAGTCATTACTCACGATTATATGGAAGTTTATGGGCAGTTTTTGTTCTTATGATTTGGCTCTTTATAACTTCGATGGTATTCATATTTGGAGTTGAAGTTAATTCGGTTTTAGATGATGAAAAAGAAAGGATGTAATAATTATTACATCCTTTCTTTTTATTAAAAATTATTTTTCGAATCCATTTGGATGGTTTTTATGCCAATTCCAAGCAGTTTCTATTATAGTTTCAACACTATTAAATTTAGGTTTCCAATTAAGTTCTTTCACAGCTTTATCGCTTGATGCTATAAGAACAGCAGGGTCCCCAGCTCTACGTGGAGCAACTTCTGCAGGGATTGGATGGTTAGTTACTTTTCTAGCTATTTCAATCATTTCCTTAACTGAAAATCCAGTTCCATTTCCTAAATTATAAATTCTACTTTCTCCGCCATTCATAAGTCTTTCAAGTGCAAGAGAGTGAGCTGATGCTAAATCTGAAACATGGATGTAATCTCTTACGCAACTTCCATCTTCAGTATCATAGTCATCTCCAAAAATCATTATTTTTTCACGCTTTCCTAATGCTACACTAAGTATTAATGGAATTAAATGAGTTTCAGGTGAATGATCTTCTCCAATTTTTCCATTTATATGAGCTCCGGCAGCGTTAAAGTATCTAAGAGTAGTGTACTTTATACCGTAAGCGTGATCACACCATTTTAATATTTTTTCTACTAAAAGTTTAGATTCACCATAAGCATTTGTTGGAATGGTTTCACTTTCTTCTAGTATAGGAACCTCCTTAGGTTCACCATAAGTAGCTGCTGTAGAAGAAAATACTATATATTTTACGTTATGTTCTTTCATAGCTTCAAGTAAATTTATAGTTCCATAAACATTATTATTAAAGTACTTTAAAGGTTCTGTCATACTTTCACCAACTAAAGAATAAGCAGCAAAATCAATAACAGCATCTATTTTATTTTCAGTAAATACTTTATTTAATATGTCTTTATCTCTTAAATCTCCTATATATAGTTTTCCTCCCAAAAGTGCATCTTTATGACCTTTTTCTAAGTTATCTAAAACAACAACATCATTTCCTTTTTCTATTAATTCTGCAACCATATGGCTTCCTATATAACCAGCACCACCGCAAACCAATATTGTCATTAAATCACTCCCTAATTATTCAATTTATAATTCTATTTACTAACATAATAATTATATCATTAAAAATTAACAAATTTAAACTATAAATATGAATAATTTTATTAATTAGGGAAATAATTCTAGGTATATTATTCAGGAGGTATATATATGAATAAAATAGTTTTATTAGGAAAATTAATTAAAGACCCTGAACTTAAACAATTAGATAATAGTGATAAAGTAAATACTAGATTTATTATTGCAGTTGAAAGAAGCTTTAAGTCATTAGATGGAGTTAGAAAATCAGATTTAATACCTATAAGTGTTTGGGGAAAAAAAGCAGAAGTAATATGTAAGTATTTAAAGAAAGGAAATTACATAAGTATAAGTGGAAGACTTAGAACTGGAAGCTATGAAGATAAGGATGGAAATAAAAAATATATAGCTGAAGTTGTTGCGGAAGATTTTAAATTTGTTGGTGGTAGAATTAATAATGTAAGTGAATATAAAAGAGAAATTAAATAAGCATAAAAAAATAAATGTAAAAAATTATAAAAAATTTTCTAGAATATATTGTAATTCATTTAGAAAGTATGTTATAATAAATTCAAGTTATGGTAACGTATTCACGTTTCAATTATGGTTGTTTAGGGGAATTATGAGAAAAAAAGAAAGCTGTGGGAGCTTTCTTTTTTTTATATCTATATGGAAAATTTATACTTAAACATTAATCGACATAGTGACAATAAAAAGTTAAAGAAAGTATTGTACTATGTAAAAAAAATACATTTTATAGGAAAATTACGAAAGATGTCAATAAAAAAATAATTATACAAACACTCTTTGACATATTTCACACAATATCTATGATATATTGAAATAGAAGGGTTATTTTAATATATTAAAGGGGGATGGAAATGATTAAGGAGAATTTTGTATTTTCAAGAATTAACAATGGAATAGAAAGGAAGTATTATTACAAGTTAATTAAGAGTATAAGAGGAAATGAAGACGTATTTGGAATAGAAGTTGAAAGGGTAGACATAAAAGGAGATATAATCATAGATTCTTTTAAAGATTCTATTGAATTAATATCACCAGTAGAAGAAAAGGTAAAAAAATTATTAAAGATGCTTTATGATAATCAAGTATCACCTATTCATTTAATAGATATAATAGGTCCATTTGCAGATGAATATGTAAATGATTTTAAAGAAATTAATTTTAATTAATCTCATATAATATTTTTTATAAATACCTAAAAGAAATATTTATATTTATAGTAAAATATAAATATAAATGTATTTTTAAGAAGGTGAAATAATTGATATTTGGAATAGGGACAGACATTATAGAAATAAATAGAGTTGAAACTGCATCAAGGAGAAATCCAAAGTTTCTTGAGAAAATGTTTACAAAAAGAGAACTTGAGTTTTTAAATAGTAGAAAATTTAAATCTGAGACTTTAGCTGGATCATTTTCAGTAAAGGAAGCTGTAAGTAAGGCATTAGGAACTGGGATAAGAGGTTTCACATTTAAAGATATTGAAGTTCTTAGAGATAACCTAGGAAAGCCTGAGGTTATATTAAGTGAGCATATAATAAGTATCTTTAAATTAAAAAATATAAACATACATGCTAGTATATCTCATAATAATGATACTGTAGTATCGTTTGTAGTAATAGAGGTGTTGTAAATATGGAAATTTTAAGTAGAAAAAAGTGTATGATTATAGATAAGGAAACTATAGAATGCATAGGAATTCCTTCTATTGTACTTATGGAAAATGCAGCAAATTCAATTATTAAAGAAATTGAGGAATTTGGTGATAAGGTTGTTATATTTTGTGGAGTTGGAAATAATGGTGGAGATGGACTAGCTATAGCTAGAAAGTTACATTTACTTAACAAAAGTGTAAAAGTTATTTTAGTTGGTAATGATGAAAAATTAACTGAAGATAATAGAAAGAATCTAAAGATAGTAGAAAATATAAATATAAATGTAATTAAATTAAATAAACCAATAAATTCAATTAATAGAAGCTATATAATAGAAGAAATAAGAAATTCAGATTATGTAGTTGATGCTATATTTGGAGTAGGTTTAAATAGAGAAATAAAAGGTATATATAAAGAAGTAATAGAATTAATAAATAAGTTTTCTAAATTTACAGTTTCTATAGACATACCTTCAGGGCTAGACTCAGATACAGGAGAGATTCTTGGGGTAGCAATAAAAGCTAATAAAACATTTACTATAGAAGTTATGAAAAAAGGATTTTTTCAAACAAAAGCTGTAAACTTAATTGGTGATATAGAAATAGTAAAAATTAATATTCCAGAATTTATAAAAGAAAAAAATAGCGAAAAAACTTACATAATAGAAAAAAATAAATATAAAGAAATGATTCCAATAAGAGATATCACTGGACACAAGGGGAAATATGGCAAGGTTTTAATAATAGCAGGTAGTAAAAAATATAGTGGAGCAGCATTTATAACAACTGAAGCTTGCGTTAGAACAGGTAGTGGATTAGTTACATTATTATCTCACAAGGATATAGTAAATTCATTAAAATGTAGATTAATAGAGGCTATTGTTGATGAATATTCAATAGTTAAAGATATTAAAGATTTAAATTGCTTTGATGTAATAGCTTGTGGACCAGGACTTAGCACTGAAGAAGAAAGCGTTAAAGTATTAGATAAAATAATAAAAGAAAGCAAATGTAAACTTATTTTGGATGCAGATGCTTTAAATATAATAAGTCAAAATAAATATATGCTAGATAGTTTAAAAGGTAGGGCTATAATAACACCACATCCAGGTGAATTAGCAAGATTAATAGGAGTTTCTATTAAGGAAATTGAATCAAATAGAATAGATATAACAAGAGATTTTGCAAAAAAGTATCAAATTATAGTATTACTTAAAGGGTATAATACAGTTATATCAGATGGAAAAAACACTTTTATAAATCCAACTGGAAATAGTAAGATGGCTTCAGGAGGAATGGGTGATTGCTTAACTGGAATAATAACATCATTTGTAGGTCAAAAAGTATCTATGATAGATTCTGCATTGCTTGGCGCATACATACATGGATATATAGGAGATACACTTTCAAGTTCCAGATATTCAGTTAATGCAAGAGATATAATAGAAGAATTACCAAAAACAATAGAAAAATTATGTGGAAATTAGAATAAATCTTACGTTAGCTTAATATTAGTATTAATAAACAATTAAGCTACGGAGGTTTAAATGAAAGTTTTAGATAAAATAAAAAGTAATTTCAATAAAAAACAAAAAAATGTTAAATCAAAGGATAATAATCTAAAAAAGAAATTATTAATAACAGTTTTAATGATAATACCCTTTATTTCAATAATACTTATAATATCATTAAGACATGTGGTAACCCCAACTAATGAAGATATATTAAATACTGTTAAAAATTTAGATGATTATACATCTATAGTTGAATATACAATAACAAATGATAATGGAACATACAATCAAAAGGCGGAATTATCTTATTGTAAAGATAACGGTATAAGGTTAGATTTTGGGGAAGAGCTTACAAAAATATATACTGATGATAGTATAACTATGATTTACAATAAAACAAATGAAAAGTATGAGGTAGATAGAGAACTAGATAGAGTATATGACTTGGCTGCAATGAAAGAACTTTTTAAAAACCCAATTTTAGAATTTAAAGAAGGACAAGAAGAGTGGGGAGATTTAAAATATTTAAAGGTTGAGTTTGATTTAGTAACTAAAAATCTTCATATTGATAGGGCAACTTTATATATAGATAAAAATAAGAAAGAACCAATGGTTTTAAAAATATTTGATAGTAATAATAAAGAAAGAATAAAAATAGAATATAGAGAATTTTTGAATAAAAAGTTATGTGAAAAGGATAAGTTTAAAAAATAAAAATCAGCCAAAGATCAAATCAAAACATTACAAAGGGTTAAATAATTAATTTAAGTGTACATATAGGATAAAAAAATGGGTATCAAATGATTTTAAAAAAATTTAAAACAAATTTAAATATATAATACAAATCCTTTGACATTGTGACATACTTTTATATATAATTTGAATATACATAAAATTCTTTGTTGAATTAGGAGGAATTATCATGTCACGTCAAAAGGATTTAGAAAAGTTAGGTCAATTAGAAGAAAGTTGTAAATATAATGGAGATAATTTAATAGTATATATAGATAGGGAAAATAATAAAGAAATTGAGGATATTATGAAAAAAGGATATCAAGAGATGGCTTTATTAAATTTACAATTAGCTTTAATGACAGAACATGAATTAGTTGATGTTGATGATTATGAGACATGGCTTTGCGGAGTGTGATAATTCTTATGACGACTATGGTAGTAAAAAGAGGAGATATATTTTATGCTGATTTGAGCCCTGTTATTGGATCAGAACAGGGAGGGATAAGACCTGTTATCATAATTCAAAATGATATAGGTAATAGATATAGTCCTACAGTTATTGTGGCAGCTATAACATCTCAAATTAATAAAGCAAAATTACCAACACATGTTGAGATATCTTCAGAAGAATATGGGTTAAATAGAGATTCTGTAGTTCTACTAGAACAAATTAGGACATTAGATAAAAGAAGGCTTAAGGAAAAAATAGGACATATGACAGATGAAGATATGAAAAAGGTAAATAAAGCTTTATTAATAAGCTTAAATTTAATTTAAAGTAATTAACAAAATTTTAATAAAAGATGAACAAGCTATGCGAATGTAATCATTTGCGTAGCTTTTATTGTTTTATAATATCTATTAATTATATAAAAGTTCAATAAAAGATATGTAAAGGATATACTATTACAAATAGAGTATACTAAAGTGTTAAATATGAGATACTAATTCAAAATAGTATATATTATTATGTATACAAAGTGGAAAATATATGATAAAATAAAAAACGTAAATAGCGGAAAACTAAATCTATATAATGTTAAATTAATACTGGGAGGATAAAAAATGAAAATGAATAAACAAGAGCTAATGGACACAGCTAAAATTATAAGAAAAGACATAGTATCAATGTTAACTGAATCTGCATCAGGGCATCCAGGTGGATCATTATCAGCTGCAGATATAGTAACAACATTATTCTTTAATGAAATGAATATTGATCCAAAAAATCCTAAAATGGAAAATAGAGATAGATTTGTTTTATCAAAAGGTCATGCTGCACCAGTTTTATACAGTGCTTTAGCAAGAAGAGGATTTTTTAGTCCAGAGGAATTAAAAACTTTAAGAAAATTTGGTTCAAATCTTCAAGGACATCCTAATATGAATGATTTACCAGGAATAGATATGTCAACTGGATCACTTGGTCAAGGTGTATCAACTGCTGTTGGAATGGCTCTAGCAGGTAAGGTCGATAACAAAGATTATAGAGTATATGCTCTACTTGGGGATGGAGAATTAGAAGAAGGTCAAGTATGGGAAGCTGCAATGTCAGGAGCCCACTACAAATTAGATAATTTAACAATATTTATAGATTTTAATGGTCTTCAAATAGATGGAGATATAACTAAAGTAATGAACCCTTCACCAATAGATAAAAAGTTTGAAGCTTTTGGTTGGAATGTATTAGTAATAGATGGACATAATTATGATGAAATATTAGAAGCTATAGAAAAGGCTAAAAATCATAAAGGTCAACCAACTGCAATAGTATGTAAGACTGTAAAAGGAAAAGGTGTTTCATTTATGGAAAATGAAGCAAGCTGGCATGGAACAGCTCCAAGCAGAGAACAATGCGAAGAAGCTTTAAAAGAAATTGGAGGGGACAAATAATATGAGTAAAAAAATAGCAACAAGAGAATCATACGGAAAAGCATTAAAAGATTTAGCTGAAATCAACAAAAATGTTGTTGTATTAGACGCTGACCTTTCAAAATCAACAAAAACTGCAGAATTTAAATCAGTTGCACCAGAAAGATTTTTTAACATGGGAATAGCTGAAGCTAACATGATGGGTGTAGCAGCAGGTATGTCAACTTGTGGTAAAATACCTTTTGTTAGTACATTTGCTATGTTTGCTGCTGGTAGAGCATTTGAGCAAATAAGAAACTCAATTTGTTATCCAAGACTAAATGTTAAAATATGTGCAACTCATGCTGGTTTAACAGTAGGAGAAGATGGAGCTTCACACCAAGCTATTGAAGATTTATCATTAATGAGAAGTATTCCAAACATGACAGTTATAAATCCATCAGATGATGTAGAAGCGCAAGCTGCTATAAAAGCTGTTGCTGAATTTAATGGTCCTTGTTATGTAAGACTTGGAAGAGCTGCAGTTAATGTTATAAATGATAATGCTGATTATAAATTTGAAATAGGTAAAGGAGTTACTTTAAAAGAAGGTAACGATGTTACTATAATAGGAACAGGTATAATGGTTGATACAGCTATAGAAGCTGCAGAAATTTTAAAGGCTGAAGGAATAAATGCAAGAGTTTTAAATATTCATACAATAAAGCCTATAGATAAAGAACTTTTAATAAAAGCTGCTAAAGAAACTGGTGCAATAGTAACAGCAGAAGAACACAACATAATTGGTGGATTAGGTTCAGCTGTTTCAGAAGTTTTATGTGAAGAATATCCTGTACCAGTATTAAAAGTTGGTGTTATGGATACTTTTGGTGAAAGTGGAAAACCAAACGAATTATTAGAAGCTTATGGATTAACTGCAAAAAATGTAGCTGAAAAAGCAAAGAAAGCTATAAGTTACAAAAAGTAATAGAAAAAATTACCTTATTTATGATATAACAGTATAGTGAAGGCTATACTGTTATTTTTATATATAAAATTATGTATTTAAATTATGAGGGTAATATGTAGGGTGATTTAAATCGTATGGGTTCATAAAATTTAGAAACCAATTTAAATTGTATTTAATCAGAATACTTTAATTTATGTAATAAAAGCAATAGAAAAAATTTAAAATAAGCTCCTTTAGAATATGTATTTGAATTTCAATATAAATAGTGAACTTACATTATATTAATGATTAGTTATATAAATTAGTATTGGAAAGAGATATATACAGAAATATGTATTTTATTAAATAGAATTGTTATATATAAAATTATAAATACATTAAATATATTTAACCAAGTTATTATTTTTACTAAAACTTATGATTAAAAAATTACATAATAAAAGCTATCAATAGAAAATGGGCTTTATTAATTATGAAATTTATATACTAGAAATAAAAAGTTATTTTAAAAGTACAAGTTATTAAGCTTAGAAAATTTATAAAAGATAACAATGAAATAAGCCTTTATAATTATCAATACTTTGTTATTCAAAGGATTTTGTATCGTAGGATAGTATAATTAAAGCTAGAGAAACTAATAATAAAGTATTGAAGAATATTTTATTAAGAATTGGGGTGTTAATTAATGGAAAAGAGAGTGTTAAAAGATTATGTAATAATAACATTGGGGGTAATATTAGTAGCAATATCAGTAGAATATTTCTTCGCACCAAATAACTTAGCAGCTGGAGGAGTTACTGGATTTGCTATAGTAGTAAATAATTTTATACCATCAATAGGTGTAGGTATTATAACATTAATAATAAATATTATTTTATTTGCTGTTGCATTTATATTTATAGGTGGAAATTTTGGAAGTAGAAGCGTTTATGCAACCTTAATGCTTTCAGTAGTTATGTGGATTATTGAAAAATTTCTTAATCCTTTTGCAATAACTCATGATTTAGTTATTGCTACAATAATAGGAACACTTATATCAGCTTTAGGAATAGCTTTAGTATTTAATGCTAATTCATCAACAGGTGGAACAGATATTTTAGCAAAAATTATGAATAAGTTTATGCATATTGATATTGGTAAAGCTTTATTAATAGTAGATCTTATAATTACAATTTCAGGAGCTTATGTGTTTGGATTGGATTTAGGTTTTTATTCAATGTTAAGTGTAATAATACTTGGTGTATCAGTTGATAAGTTTATAGAAGGGTTTAATTCATGTAAACAAGTAATGATTATAAGTGATCATACAGAAAAAATAAGTAAGTTTATACTAGAAGAGCTTGAAAGAAGCTATACCGCAATAAAAGGAGTAGGTGGATTTTCTAAGAAAGAAAGTTATATAATATATACAATTCTAAATAGAAATGAATTTATAAAATTAAAGAAACATATAAGAGATGTAGATAAAAGAGCTTTTATTACAGTTGGAGAAGTTCATGAAGTTTTAGGAGAAGGCTTCTCAGATATTAATGAAGCATAATTCTACAAAAAATTTAATAAGTTCTTGTAGAAATTTATCTTAATACAAAAAACTTAATAAAATATTATATTATATGTGTAGATACATGTGATATAATGGTTCTGTATAATGGACAAGGGGTTTATGGAGGAGTCCAATTTATAAGGAGTGTTTAGAGAATGATAGAATTTAAAAATGTATCTAAGGTTTATGATAATAACGTAAAAGCTCTATCAGATGTCAACGTAGAAATAGCATCAGGTGAATTTGTCTTTCTAGTTGGTCCATCAGGGGCAGGTAAATCAACATTCATAAAAATGTTATTAAAAGAAGTAGAACCTTCTTCAGGAGAAATAGTAGTTTCAGGTCAAAATTTAGCAGATATAAAGAGAAAACAAACACCATATTATAGAAGAAAAATAGGAATGGTATTCCAAGACTTTAGATTAATACCTAATCTTAATGTTTATGAAAATGTTGCCTTTGCTATGAAAGTAGTTGAAGCGGCACCAAAAGAAATAAGAAGAAGAGTTCCGATGGTGTTATCATTAGTTGGATTATCACACAAATATAAGATGTTTCCACATGAGTTATCAGGAGGAGAACAACAAAGAGTTTCTTTAGCAAGAGCAATAGTTAATAATCCATCAATTTTAATTGCTGATGAGCCTACAGGAAACCTTGACCCTGATACAGCGAAGGAAATAATGGAACTTTTAGATGATATTAATAAGGCTGGTACAACTGTTCTTATGGCAACACATGCTCAAGAGATTGTTAATGATATGAAAAAAAGAGTTATAGCTATTGAGAAAGGTGAAATTGTAAGAGACGAAAAGAGAGGTAGGTATAATGATGAAAATTAATACAGTAAATCATTTTATTTCTGATGCCTTTAAAAGCTTGAGAAGAAATAAAACTCTTTGCTTTGCATCTGTTATCACAGTACTTATTACATTTTTTGTTTTAGGTATATTCGTACTTATAAGCAAAAATGTAGGTTTAGCTCTTAATGATGTGCAGTCAAAAGTAGACGTTAGAGTATACTTAAAAGATGATATCAAATTAATTGAGCAAAGAGAAGTTGAAATAAAGTTAAATGAGCTTCCAGGTGTTAAAGAAATACAATATGAATCAAAAGAACAAGCATTTAAAAATTTCCAAGAAAGTACTAAGGAAAGTAAAGGACTATTAGAAGGATATAATTTAAATAATAATCCTTTCCCAGCATCATTTGTAGTAAAATTACAAGACCCTAGTTATGCAAAATCAATAGCAGATGCTGTTCAAAGTATGCCAGGGGTTGAAAGTATAGGAAATCAACAAGATATAGTAAATACAATTACTAAAGTAGTAAATGCATTTAGAGTTTTAGGATTTGTTTTATTTGTAATACTAACTGGGGTTGCTGTATTCTTAATTATGAACACAACAAAATTAACTGTTTACTCAAGAAGAAGAGAAGTTGGTATAATGAAGTTTGTTGGAGCTACTGATTGGTTTATTAGATGGCCATTTATAATTGAAGGAATGATAATAGGGCTTATAGGTTCAGTATTAGCAATAATATTCTTAGTACTTGCATATAATGGATTTGTAAGTTGGATTTCAGATAAAGTACTATATATATCATTACTTCCAGTAAGCTATGTTGGAACTAATTTATTACTATACTTTGGATTAGGTGGATTAGTAGTTGGTGGTGTATCAAGTTATGCTTCATTAAGAAAATTCTTAATAGTATAAAATTATTAAATATGAATAAAATATTATTATAATAACTCAGTAGGAAGAAATTCCTACTGAGTTTAGTTTAATATGGAAAAATTTTATAATTTAAGTTATACTATTAAATTATATGGCTTGAGAAGATTGAAAGGATGTTGTGGTTATGTATCAGTATAATAAAAAGAAAAATCAAAACAACAAAAAGGTTATCTACATAATGTTAGGTACTCTTTTTGTTGTTTGTTTATGTTTAGGGAGTTTTTATTTAGGGAATTTATTTGCTACTAAGGGATTAGTTCTTGCAACTACTAATTCAAAGGTTGATAAAGAGCTTAAGGAATTTAATAACGTTAAGGAATATAAAGAATTATTTAAAGTTAGAGATGCATTAATAAAGAATTACGATGGAGAAATTAATGATAGCATAGCCGCAGAAGGAGCGATAAAGGGAATGGTTAATTCTCTTGGAGATCCTTATACAATTTATATGAATAAAGATGAATATAAAAAGTTTAAAGAACAAAACTCAGGGGAATATATGGGGATTGGGGTGTATGTTGGTGTTAAAAATGACAAGGTTACAGTTATATCACCAATTGAAGATTCTCCAGCATATAAAGCGGGAATAAAAAGTGATGATGTTATTGTTGCTGTAAATGGACAGCAAGTAGGTAATGATGTAGATAAGGCTACTTCATTAATTACAGGAAAGGAAAAAGAAGAAATAACTTTAACTATAAAGAGAGCTGGTAAAGATACATTTGATGTTAAAGTAAAAAGAGATGTTATAAAAACTGATTCTGTAAAAGGTGAAATGATAGAAAAAAATATTGGTTATATTCAAATAAAATCATTTAATGCAAATGTTACAGAAGATTTTAAGAAAGAAATAGAAGATTTAAAATCAAAGGGTATGAAAGGATTAATATTAGATTTAAGGGGAAATCCAGGTGGCTATCTTAAGGAAGCGGTTGGGGTTGCATCACAATTCATACCAAAGGGAAAATTAATAACGTATACGGTAGATAAATATGATAATAGGTCAGAAGAATTATCAAAGGGTGGTATAGCAGAAGGAATGCCATTAGTTGTACTTGTTGATAAAGGAAGTGCCAGTGCATCAGAAGTTGTTACAGGAGCTTTAAGAGATTATAATGTTGCTACAATTATAGGAACTAACACATTTGGTAAGGGGATAGTTCAAGCACCAGTAGAATTTAAGGATGGAAGTGCACTTAAAGTTACTATATCAAAGTATTACACACCAAATGGAGAAAACATTCATAAAAAAGGAATAAAACCAGATATTAATGTAGAGTTATCTAAGGATGTATTAGGAAAACAATATAATAGAAGTTTAGATAATCAATTTAAAAAAGCATTAGAGATTATAAATCAAAAGGTAAGTAAGTAGGAGGAAAGATGGACTTAATTTTAAACGCAATAAAATCAGTAGCATATATTTTTATAGATCCATTATTTATAATATTTTTAATTGCTATGTCCTTTGTGTTTTATGTAAAAAATAAAAAATTAGCTTTTATGCAAAGAATGATTATAGGGGAGAATATTAATTCTCCCTTAGAATTAACTTTATCTCAAATAACATTAGGAATAATTGCAGGCTTTCTTGCAAGTATATTAATAAGCATTTTAGGAATAACGTTTAAAGAGGGGTCAGGTATAGAGTTAATATTTAGTTTGACTATTTTATCTATATTTTTTAGAGGAAGAGCAATTAAACTTCCTTACTTAGCATTTATTTTTGGAGCTTTAAGTATAGTGTTTACATATTTTAAAATTGGGGGAAGTGATATTAATTTATTTAGAATAAATATTACTTCTTTAATAGCACTTATAGGAGTTATATACATATTAAAAGGTTTTTTAATTATATTTGATGGTAGCAAAGGATCAATGGCAGTATTCTCTAAAAAAGAAGAAAAAATAATTGGAGGATATGTATTGAGTAGAAATTGGATGTTGCCAGTTGCAATATTTATAGCATTAAAATTGAGTGGAGATAGTGCCACAACATCAGACGTTATAAATACTCCATCATGGTGGCCTTTATTAAACTCAAGTAGTATACTTGAATTAATAAAAGTTTCAGTTTTAGTAATGGTTCCTTTTTTTACTTTAATAAATTATAGTGCAACTACTTTTACTAAAACTAAAAAAGAAAAAAGTAGATTAAGCGGAATATATACAATTTTATATGGAATTATAATTATTTTAATTTCAATATTAACAAAGTTTGGACTGGCTATGGAAGTATTAGCAATAGCACTAACCCCTATAATATATGAATTTATATTTAGGTTTGAAAGAAAAATGGAAGATAAAAGAGAACCTATATTTTTTAGTGATGACGCAGGAATATGTGTTTTAGATGTAATTCCTTTTTCAAGAGGATATAATGTTGGAATTAAAGCTGGAGATAAAATAATAAGATTAAATGGTAATAAAGTATTAAATGAAAAAGAAATATATGCATCAATTACTAATAATTATATGAGTGTGGAATTAGAATTAATAGATTTATGTGGAAATAATAAAAAAGTAATGTTTGAAAAAGGAAAAATGCCAGGAATATTACTTGTACCAAAATCTATAGATGAAAATAAGAAAATTAATTTAACGAAAGAAAAAATATTAGAAATGGTTAAAAAGTTAAAGAATAAATAAATTTGAGATGAGGTGAAGTTATGGGTGAATTTAAAATAAAATCAAAGTTTAAGCCTATGGGAGATCAACCAAAAGCTATAGATAAGTTAGTTAAATCTATTAATGAGGGAAATGAATTTCAAACTCTTTTAGGTGTTACAGGTTCAGGTAAAACTTTCACTATGGCAAATATAATAGAAAGAGTTCAAAAACCTACAATAGTGTTAGCACATAATAAAACATTGGCAGCACAACTTTGTTCAGAGTTTAAGGAGTTTTTTCCAGATAGTATAGTTGAATATTTTGTTTCTTATTATGACTATTATCAGCCAGAAGCTTATGTACCTCAAACAGATACATTTATTGAAAAAGATGCATCTATAAATGATGAAATAGATAAGCTTAGACACTCAGCAACATCAGCATTATTTGAAAGAAAAGATGTAATAATAGTTGCTTCAGTATCTTGCATATATGGATTAGGTAATCCAGATGAGTATAAAAAGCTTACAATAAGTCTTAGACAAGGTATGATAAAAGATAGAGATGAAGTAATAAAGAAACTTATTGAAATCCAATATGAAAGAAATGATGTTGATTTTTCTAGAGGAACATTTAGAGTTAGAGGAGATTCTTTAGATATTATTCCAGCATCATCTTCAAGCAAAGGAATAAGAGTAGAATTCTTTGGTGATGAGATTGATAGAATTAGGGAGTTTGATGTTCTTACAGGAAAAATTTTAGGAGAAAGAAATCATGCGCAAATTTATCCAGCATCTCACTTTGCTGCATCAAAAGAAGTTTTAGATAGGTCAATAAATAGAATAGAAGAAGAACTTGAAGACAGGCTTAAAGAGCTTAATTCACAAGATAAGTTGCTTGAAGCTCAAAGGCTTAGACAAAGAACTAATTTTGATATAGAAATGATAAGAGAAATGGGATATTGTAGTGGGATAGAAAATTATTCAAGAATACTAGATGGAAGAGCGCCAGGAACTCCACCAAAAACATTGTTAGACTATTTTCCAAAAGATGATTACTTAATGTTTATTGATGAAAGTCATGTGACGCTTCCTCAAGTTAGAGCTATGTATGCTGGAGATAGATCAAGAAAAGATTCGCTAGTTGAATATGGATTTAGACTTCCATGTGCATATGATAATAGACCATTAAAATTTGAGGAGTTTGAAAAGAAAATAAATCAAGTTGTGTTTGTTAGTGCTACACCTGCAAAATATGAAGAAGAACATTCAAAGGTTGTGGCAGAACAAATAATAAGACCTACAGGACTTTTGGATCCTGAAATTGTTATTAAACCAGTAAATGGACAAATAGATGATTTGTATAGTGAAATAATAAGTACAACAAAGAGAGGTTTTAGAACCTTAATAACAACATTAACTAAAAAAATGGCAGAAGACTTAACTAAGTATTTAATAGAACTTGGTGTAAAAACAACTTATATGCATTCAGATATAGATACAATTGAAAGAATGAAAATAATAAGAGATTTAAGACTTGGAAAATATGATGTTTTAGTTGGAATAAACCTTTTAAGAGAGGGACTTGATATTCCTGAAGTTGCTTTAGTTGCAATTTTAGATGCTGATAAAGAAGGATTCTTAAGATCAGAGACTTCACTTATTCAAACAATAGGAAGAGCAGCTAGAAATTCAGAAAGTAAAGTAATAATGTATGCAGATACAATAACAGGTTCAATGGATAGGGCTATTAAAGAAACAGAAAGAAGAAGAGAAATACAAAAGGAATACAATAAAGAGCATAATATAGTTCCAAAGACAATAATAAAGGATGTAAGGGAAGTAATAGAAGCTACTAAAGTGGCTGAAGAAGAAACTAAGTATGAAATAGAACATCAACCTAAAAATATGACTAAGAAAGAAAGAGAAGATTTAATTAAGAAATATACAGATGAAATGATGGATGCTTCTAAAAATCTTCAGTTTGAAAGAGCTGCTGAACTTAGAGATATGATAAATAAACTTAAAAAATAATAAAAAGCTAATCGGTATTTTAAAGATTATCGGTTAGCTTTTTTATTTATAAGATAGACCAAATTTATAAATTATTAAAGGAAAATAATTAAATAACAGAAGTGTTTTAATAAAAAAAGTGAAAGAAATATAACAGAATATAATTAAATAATATGATAAAATTATTTTGTATATAATTTAGGAGGCGTTAATTATGAAAGATGAAAGATTACTTAGAATAAAAGAAACAGCTGAAAAATATTACAGAGATGGACAACTGTTCTGTTCAGAATCTATAGTTAAAACTTTAAAAGATGAATTTATGCCAGAGTTAAGTGATGACGTAATAAAATTTGCATCAGGATTTCCAGTAGGAATAGGGAGAGCTGGATGTACATGTGGAGCTTTAACAGGTGCTGTAATGGCTATAGGAATGATATTTGGTAGAAATGAACTAGGTGGAGAAGAGGTAAATAAGACTTTAGAACTATCAAAAGAATTACATGATAGATTTAGAGAAGCAAATAAGCTAACTTGCTGTAGTGTGTTAACAAAAGGTATGGTTATGGGTTCAAAAGAACACAAAGATCAATGTGTAAGATTTACAGGAGAAATGGCAGAGGCTGCTGCTGAAATAATAATAAGAGAAAAAAATTTATAATAAAGAGTTTATACATAAATGAAATAAAAGCTAAACAATATAATATTATATTGTTTAGCTTTTTTTATTCAAATAAAGTATATAATTATTAAATAATATTAATTATTAAAGAACTGAATGAATGGTATAATTGACAATAAAGAGAGATAAATTTAAAATTAATAATGAGAATATATGTTCGTGTATTTAATTATAAACTTAAGTTAAAAATAGATTTATAAGTTAAAAGAGAGGTAGTTATATGAAAGATAAAATTATAATAAAAGGAGCTAAAGTACATAATTTAAAAAATGTTAGTTTAGAAATACCTAGAGATAAGTTAATTGTATTTACTGGACTTTCAGGTTCAGGTAAATCATCATTAGCTTTTGATACATTATATGCTGAAGGTCAAAGAAGATATGTGGAATCTCTTTCAGCTTATGCAAGACAGTTTTTAGGTCAAATGAATAAACCAGATGTTGAAAATATCGAAGGATTATCACCAGCTATATCAATAGACCAAAAAACAACAAGTAAAAATCCTAGGTCAACAGTTGGAACTATAACAGAAATATATGATTATTTAAGATTGCTTTACGCAAGAGTAGGAATTCCACATTGCCCAAAGTGTGGAAAAGTAATAAGCAAACAATCTGTAGATCAAATAATTGATAAAGTTATGGCGTTAGAAGAGAGAACAAAAGTTCAAATTTTAGCACCAGTTATAAGAGGTAGAAAAGGAGCTCATGAAAAATTATTAGAAAATATAAAGAAAAATGGTTTTATAAGAGCAAGAATAGATGGTGAGGTATATGACCTTACGGAAGATGAAGTAAAATTAGAAAAGAATAAAAAACATAATATAGAAGCAATTGTAGATAGATTAATAATAAAAGAAGGAATAGAAAAAAGGTTAACTGATTCAATAGAAACGGCATTAAAGCTTGGAGAAGGATTAGTTATTATTAATGAGATAGGTGGAGAAGATACTCTTTATAGTGAAAATTTTGCTTGTCCTGATTGTAATATAAGTATTGAGGAATTAGCACCTAGAATGTTTTCTTTTAATTCACCTTTTGGTAAATGTGATTATTGTGATGGACTTGGTTCATTAATTGAAATAGATGAAAATTTAATAATACCAAATAAAGATTTAAGTATAATGGAAGGTGCCATAGCTTGTTGGGGTGAAGGTAGACTAAAAGAAGATTCATGGACATTTGCCTTTTTAAAAGCTTTAAGCAAAGAATATAACTTTGATTTAAATACACCAATAAAAGATTTATCAAATGAAGTTGTTAAAGTATTGTTATATGGAACAGAGGGTAAAAGATTAAAGGTTGATTATGTTAAAGATGGTGTAAAAGCAACATATAATTCTGTATGGGAAGGTGAAATAAATGCCCTTCAAAGAAGATATAGAGAAACAAATTCAGATTTAATAAAAGGTGAAATAGAACAATACATGAGTAATAAACATTGTCCAAAATGTAAGGGGGCAAGACTTTCAAAGGAAGCATTATCTGTAACTGTTGGTGATAAAAATATTTATGAATTTACTCAAATGTCTATAAAAGATGAATTAGATTTTATAAAATCTATAAAATTTTCAGAAAAAAATAAAATAATAAGCGAGCAAATATTAAAAGAAATTATTAGTAGATTAGAATTTTTAGTTAATGTAGGATTGGATTATTTAAATCTTTCAAGAAATTCAGGTACATTATCAGGTGGAGAGTCTCAAAGAATAAGACTTGCTACACAAATAGGTTCAGCCCTTATGGGTGTTTTATATATTTTGGATGAACCAAGTATAGGACTTCATCAAAGAGATAATGATAGACTTATAGGAACACTAAAACATTTAAGAGATGTTGGTAATACAGTAATAGTTGTAGAACATGATGAAGATACAATGAGAGCGGCTGATTACATTGTTGATATTGGTCCAAGAGCTGGAGAGCATGGTGGAGAAATTGTTGCGGCAGGTACATTAGAAGAAATAGAGAAAAATGATAACTCAATAACTGCTCAATATTTAATAGGAAAGAAAAAAATAGAAGTTCCAAATGAAAGAAGAAAAGGTAATGGAAATAAAATTACTGTAGTTAAAGCTAAAGAAAATAATCTAAAAAATGTAACGGTAGACTTTCCACTTGGAGTATTGACTATGGTAACTGGAGTATCAGGTTCAGGAAAGAGTACATTAGTTAATGAAATTCTTTATAAAGGATTAAATAAATTAGTTAATAAGAGTAAAAATTCAGTTGGAAATCATAAAGAAATTAAAGGTTTTGAAAATATAGATAAGATAATAGATATAGATCAAAGTCCTATAGGAAGAACACCACGTTCAAATCCAGCCACTTATACAGGTACTTTTGATATAATAAGAGAATTATTTTCGCAAACACCAGAAGCAAAAATGCGTGGATATAAACCAGGAAGGTTTAGCTTTAATGTAAAGGGTGGAAGATGTGAAGCTTGCTCAGGAGATGGAATTATAAAAATTGAAATGCAATTTTTATCTGATGTATATGTACCTTGTGAAGTTTGTAAAGGAAAGAGATATAATAGAGAAACTTTAGAGGTTAAATATAAAGGTAAAAATATAGATGATGTTCTTAATATGACAGTAGAAGAAGCGTTAGAATTTTTTGAGCATATACCAAGAATAAAAAATAAGCTTCAAACATTATATGATGTAGGACTTGGTTATATAAGACTTGGTCAACCATCAACACAATTATCAGGTGGAGAAGCACAAAGAATAAAGCTGGCATTTGAACTTTCAAAGAGAAGTACAGGAAAAACTTTATATATATTAGATGAACCAACAACAGGTCTTCATATAGACGATGTTAATAGATTAGTTGGAATACTACAAAGGTTAGTTGATTCAGGAAATTCAGTTATTGTTATAGAACACAATTTAGATATGATAAAATGTGCTGATTATATAATAGATTTAGGACCAGAAGGTGGAGATAAAGGTGGTACCATCTTGGGAACAGGAACACCTGAAGAAATATGTAACATAAAAGATTCATATACTGGCCAATATTTACGTAAGATATTAAAGTAAAATAAAATTATGAAATAATTAGCTAGGTTTTAAGATATTTTACTTAAATACCTAGTTAATTATTATATAGTTTATTAATTGTAAGATAAATGTATGAATTTAATGGTATTTTGGTGTATAATCAAAAAGATAAAGTATTTTTTTTGAGGTGAAAAGATGGATTTTTCAAAATTTATTGCAGGTGTATTTGGAATAATTTTTATAGTAATATTATATTTCATAATTGTATACGCCTTAAAAATAATGGCTAAAGATGTTAAAAGCGGTGGAAATCCAAGTACTGCCAATAAAAAAGCTAGCAATAGAAGACCTATACCTAATAAAAAGAGATATCTAGGTATAGAAATAGTAAAGGCTGGTGAAAATACATCGCTAAAAGTTGGGTCGGTAGTCCCTATAAGAGATTTAGCCACAATAGGTAGAAGAAGTAACAATACCATAGTGTTAACTGATAAATATGTATCAGGAAACCATGCTAGAATAATGGCAAAAAATAATGTACTTATTTTAGAAGATTTAAATAGTACTAATGGAACATATTTAAATGGTGAAAAAATAAATGGTAAGGTTAAGTTATTTCCAAAAGATCAAATTGCTATAGGAACAGCTATATTCAAGGTTATTCCTTAGATAGTGGTGGGGTGATTAAATGAAAAAAGACAATAAAGAAAGAATAATGCTTGGATTAACATATTTATTATGTATAGCTCTTTTTACTAACCTAGCACTTTTAAAAGCTCCTATAGATAAAGATGCATTATATTTAGGTGGAATATTATGTGTAGTTATATTTATTGCTAATTTGATTGTAAGAAAATTTTACCCAGAGGGAGATAAGTTTATTCTTACATTTTCGTGTATTTTAGTAGTTATAGGTATAGCTATGCTTTATAGGCTTGATCCAAAGGTTGCAGAAAAACAACTTATTTGGTTTTTAGCAAGTATAGTAGTATTTATTATAGTACTTAAAGCATTTCCTAACTTTAAAAATTTTGCTAAGTATAAAAATTTATACATGATTGGTGTAATAGTGTTTATGCCTATGGCACTTTTATTTGGTAAAGTAGTTTTTGGAGCTAAAAACTGGGTAATAATAGGTCCTATAAGCTTTCAACCTTCAGAGTTTGGTAAAATAGCATTGGTTTTGTATTTAGCAGCTGCTCTTAAGGAATATAAGGTTGGGGATAATTCAAAGGGGAACTTTAAAAATCTTATAAGACCAGGACTTGTAGTAATGTTTAGTTTAGGTTGTATGGTTCTTCAAAGAGATTTAGGGTCTGCACTTATTTTCTTTGGAATATCCGTAACTATGCTGTATATTGCAACAGGAAAGAAAAAGTATATATTTACATGTTTAGGACTTTCAGTAATAGGTTCAATTGGAGCATATAAATTTTTTGGACACGTAAGAGATAGAGTTTTAATATGGAAAAATCCATGGGAATATGCTCAAGATCAGGGATATCAAATAGTTCAAGGTCTATATGCTATTTCTTCAGGTGGAATGTTTGGATCAGGACTTGGAGAAGGGTATCCACAATATGTGCCAGTACATACAACAGACTATATCTTTGCGATAATATGTGAAGAACAGGGTATGATATTTGGTATAGGAATAATGATATTATATTTCTTATTATTTTATAGATGTATAAGAACAGCATTTGTAACTGATGATGAATTTTCACAATTAAGTGCAGTAGGATTTAGTGCTATGATAGTTTGTCAGGTACTTGTTATTATTGGTGGAGTATTTGCAGTAATACCATTAACAGGTATAGCATTACCTCTTATTAGTTACGGTGGTTCATCAATATTAACAATGTTTTTTGCATTAGGAATATTACAGAAAATATCAGAGGAGGGCTAGAATGAAAGGTGATATTAAAAATAGTGTAACAAAAGTAATGATTGTTTTCTTATTTTTACTTATAGCCCTTATATCATATATGGCTTATTTTCAGGTGTTTAAAGCTCCTAAAATTTCAGAGATGCCAGGTAATCAAAGATCATGGGCTAAGAGAAATGAAGTTTTAAGAGGGGAAATAAAAGACCGAGATGGGAATGTAATTGCAAAAAGTGTAAGAGAAAAAAATAATACTCAAAAGAGAGAATATGAGTATGGAGCTTTGTATGCTCATCCAATAGGATATGTTGATAGTAGATTTGGAATATCAGGGCTTGAAAATTCTTATGATAAACAGCTTACAACTTGTACATCATCAAGTTTCAATGAATTACTTCATAATTTTAGTATAGATAATTTAAAAAAAGCTTTTGAAAATAGAAATAATGATAAAAATAAAATAGGAAATACAGTAATTACTACTCTTGATACAAATTTACAAAAAATAGCGTATAATGCATTAGGAAATAATAGAGGTGCAGTTGTAGCACTTAATCCTAAAACAGGAGAAGTTATAGCATCTGTTTCAAAGCCTAGTTTTAATCCAAATAATTTAGAAGCTGAAATGAAGAAAGCAAATTCAGGAGATAAATTAAATAGTCCACTTATGAATAGAGTTACAGCAGGAAGATATCCACCTGGATCAACATTTAAAATAATAACAACTGCAAGTGCTCTTGAAAATATTCCAGATGTTACAGGCAAGACCTTTAATGATAGTGGTGAAATTAAATTCCAAGATGGAAAAAATTTAGCTAATGCAGGTGGAGCTTCATATGGAAATATTGATTTAAGAAAGGCATTTATAGTTTCAAGTAATGTTGTTTATGGAACACTTGCTATGCAACTTGGAAATGATAAGTTATTAAAAACAGCAGAAAATTTTGGATTTAATAGTCAGATACCAGCAAATGGTTTTACTATATCTCCAAGTGAATTTCCAAAGCTTGAAAGTTATCAAATTGGTGATATAGCAAGAAGTGGTATTGGGCAAGCAAGTATACTTGCAACTCCTATACAAATGGCACTAGCAACTTCAGCAGTTGCAAATAATGGTGTTATAATGGAGCCACAATTAGTAAAAAGTGTTGTTGATGACAAAGGAAAAACTGTTGAAACAATGAAATCTAAAGAATATAGAAAAGCTATGACTGAAGGTCAAGCTACAATTATTAAAGGATATATGCAAGGATTGGTTCAAAAAAATGTAAAAAGTGGAAAGTGGAGTTTCTTTGATGGAATAAATGCTGCTGGTAAAACTGGAACAGCAGATCACAATAATGCAGATGGTAGTCCTGCAACTCCACATTCTTGGTTTGTTGGATTTGCTCCGGCAAATGATCCTAAGATAGTTGTGGCAGTCATAGTTGAAGAAGGTGGATTTGGAGCTGGAAAAGCTGCAACAGTTGCTGGAAAAGTAATGAATAGTGAATTAAACAAATAAAAAAGAGCATTTATAAATGCTCTTTTTTATTTATTTAATTTATCTATAATTTAATTATATTTTTATTTTGCTTAAGTGATATAATTATTTATATAATAATTATTATAGCTTGGAGGTGATTAGAATTTTTGATTTTGAATATCAATTAAAGATATTACCAGATAATCCAGGTGTTTATTTAATGAAAAATAATCTTGGAGAAATAATTTATGTTGGTAAAGCAAAAAATTTAAAAAATAGAGTAAGGCAATATTTTAGAAATTCAAAAAATCATTCAGAAAAAGTAAGAGCTATGGTAAAGAATATAGCTGAATTTGAATATATAATTACTGATTCTGAAATTGAAGCATTAATATTAGAGTGTAATTTAATAAAAAAGCATAGTCCGAAATATAACATATCTTTAAAAGATGATAAATTTTATCCTTTTATAAAAATAACTACTAATGAAGACTTTCCAAGAGTTTTTATAACAAGAAATTTTGCAAAAGATGGTAATAAGTATTTTGGACCTTATACTAATGGAGCTGCCGTATATGAAACTATAAATTTAATAAGAAAAGTTTTTCCAATAAGAACTTGTAAAAGATCTATAACTGAAGATGGAGAAAGAACAAGGCCTTGTTTAAATTTTCATATAAATAAATGCAATGCACCTTGTGGCGGTTATGTCTCGAAGGTTGATTATGGAAAAATGATAAATTCAGTAATTGATATATTAAATGGAAAAGATAAAGATGTTACTAAAGAGCTTAAAGAGAAGATGGAAGAGGCTGCTAATAATTTAGAATTTGAAAAAGCAGCATCTTATAGAGATAAAATATTAGCAATCGATACTTTAGTTCAAAAGCAGAAAATGTTTAAAATAACTGATGAAGATGAAGATTTTATAAATATATATAGTGATGAAAAAGATAGCTGTGTTCAAGTTTTCTTTTTAAGAGAAGGAAAAGTAACTGGAAGAGAGCATTTTATGATTGAAAATACTTCTGGTGAAGAAGAAAGCGAAGTTATATCTAAATTTATAGTTAGTTTTTATAGTGGGGTTTCTAAAATACCTAAGAATATATATTTACCATATGTTGATGATCATGATATTTTGGAAGAATTATTAACAATAAAAAGAGGATCGAAGGTTTGGATTAAAATTCCTAAAAAAGGCGAGAAGAAAAGTATGTTAGATATGGTAAAGGAAAATGCTAAAATAACTTTACAGCAATTTAAAGATAAAATTTTAAAAGAAAAAGAAATAAATAAAATTTCTTTAGAAGAACTTGCGCAGTTACTTAATTTAGACGATATCCCAAATAGGATAGAAGCTTATGATATATCTAATATACAAGGGGTAGATTCTGTAGGAAGTATGATTGTTTTTGAAAATGGTAAAGCAAAAAATAGTGATTATAGAAGGTTTAGAATAAAAACTGTAAAAGGTGCCAATGATTATGATAGTATGAGAGAAATATTGGCAAGAAGATTTGAACATGGTTTAAAAGAAATAAAAGAGATTCAAGAAAGAAACTTAGTATTTTCAAATGGCAAATTTTCTAACTTTCCTGATTTAATAATGATGGATGGAGGAAAGGGACAAATTAATATAGCTTTAGAAGTTCTAAATAAACTAGGGATAGAAATACCTGTATGTGGACTTGTAAAGGATGATAAGCATCAAACTAGAGGTATTATATATAATAACGAGGAGCTTATAATAAATAGAAGTTCAAATCTTATGCAACTTATAAGAAGAATACAAGATGAAGTACATAGATTTGCAATTACATATCATAGATCACTTAGGGATAAAAGAACACTTCATTCTATATTAGATGATATACCTAATATAGGGGCAAAGAGAAGAAAAGAGCTTCTTATGAAATTTGGTAGTGTTGAAAATGTTAAAAAGGCAACTTTACAAGAATTATTGGATACGCCGAGCATAGATAAAAAAGCAGCTAAAAGTATAATAGAATATTTTAATGGAACTAAAATTTAATTAAAATAATATAAATGTAATAGTAAAAGACTTGTTTTAATTTCCAATTTAGAATATACTAATTAATTGTAAAAAAAATATATTTCAAGGAGTTTTATGGATGAATAAGTATAGTGGATTATTCAAAAACATATATTCAGAAAATCAAATAGAGTTAAATGCAAAAATGCGTGATCATATATATTTCAAGGTTGGTGGACCAGTAGATGTGTTGCTTAAGCCTAATACAAAAGAGCAAGTAGTTAAAACTATAAAAGTTTGTTTAGAAAATAACATTCCTTATTATGTTATAGGAAATGGTTCAAACTTACTTGTTAAAGATGGTGGAATAAGAGGAGTAGTAATTAAGCTTACAGAACTTAATTCAATAAGAGTAGAAGGTAATAAGATTATTGCTGAAACTGGAGCACTTTTAAAGGATGTTTCAAATGAAGCTTTAAACAATAAGTTAACAGGTTTGGAATTTGCTTGTGGTATACCAGGATCTATCGGTGGAGCTGTATTTATGAATGCAGGTGCTTATGGCGGAGAAATTAAAGATGTTATTGAAAGTGCAGAAGTATTATTAGAAGATGGAAGTATAGTAAGTCATAATAATGAAGAGTTAAAATTAGGATATAGAACTTCAAAAGTTATGACTGAAAATGGAATAGTTTTAGAAGCTACTTTTAATTTAAAAAATGGTGAATATGATGATATAAAGAATGTGGTTGAAGACTTAACTCAAAAAAGAGAATCTAAACAACCGTTAGAATATCCATCAGCAGGAAGCACATTTAAAAGACCAGAGGGATATTTTGCAGGAAAATTAATTCAAGATGCTGGACTTAAAGGTTATTCAATAGGTGGAGCAGCTGTATCATCAAAGCACTCAGGCTTTGTTATAAATAAAGGTGGAGCAACAGCTAAAGATATATTAGACCTTATAGCTCATATTCAAAAAGAAGTTAAAGATCAATTTGGAGTAGATCTTCATCCGGAAGTTAGAATAATAGGAGAAGATTTATAATTTAATAATTTATAATTTTTAAATAAGCTCATTTTTATGAGCTTATTTTTTATATATTTAATATCAAAAATAATTTTATATTTAATAATGAAAAAAATAAAGAGTTTATTAAGTTATTTAAATAGTCTATAAAATATAAAAGTAGTGATTTATAATATAATTTATTGCTAATATTATAATAGCTACATTGAAGGTTAGATTATATATTAAAAAGTATATATGATATAATTATATATATAGGACTTTTAAAGGAGGAGTAAGTATGAGATTCGTAATAGTTACAGGATTATCAGGAGCAGGAAAGACAGAAGCAACAAGAAGTTTAGAAGATTTAGGATACTTTTGTGTTGATAACCTTCCACCACAATTAATACCAAAATTTGCTGAAGCATGTAAGAATGGAAATATAGAAAAAGTAGCAATAGTTACTGATATAAGAGGTGGAATATTCTTTGATGATTTATTTGAGAGCTTAGTATACTTAAAAAATAATGATTTTAAATATGAAATTTTATTTTTAGAAGCATCAAATGAAGTATTAGTAAAGAGATTTAAAGAAGCAAGAAGAACACATCCTCTTTCACCAAAGTCTCGTGTACTTACAGGAATAATTGAAGAAAGAAATAAACTTAGAGAAGTTAAAGATAGAGCTGATGTAATAATTGATACATCAAAGTATGCAATTAGAGATTTAAGGGAAAAAATGAATTCATATTATGGTTCAGCAGAAGAGCCAGATAAAGAACTTTCAGTAACTGTTTTAAGTTTTGGATTTAAATATGGTATACCAGTTGATTCAGATTTAGTATTTGATGTTAGATTTATTCCAAATCCATTTTATATACCGGAGTTAAAGCAGTTTTCAGGTTTAGAAGAGCCGGTTCAAAAGTATGTTTTAGAGCAAAAAGAAACAGAAGGCTTTTTGGAAAAACTTATGGATATGCTTAAATTTTTAATTCCTAATTACACTAAGGAAGGAAAGAGACAGCTTATTATTTCAATAGGATGTACAGGGGGAAGACATAGATCTGTTGCAATAGCTAATAAAGTTTATGAGCTTTTATCAAAAGAAGGATATAAAACAGGCATTGAGCATAGAGATATAATTGAAGATGTAAACAAGGGAGAAAAGAAACTATGAGGCTCTCTGATTGGATTAAACCTGGCATTAGAGTTAAGAGATGGATTGCATTTGGATTATTTGGAGTGCTTTTAATAGCATTTGGATTTAATGAATTAGTTACTCATAGAGTTTATGATATTTATTATAAATTATTTTATATATGTCTTAATGTTACTGGGATATTTGTTATATATATATCAATAACAGAGGGAATGAAGTCTGTTATTGCACTTATGAATAAAGGTTATATAAGAATGTCTTTAGATAGTAGAAAGATAGAGACGTTAATAACTGAAAAAAGACTTTTAGTAAAAGGTCCCAAAATAGTTGTTATAGGTGGTGGCACTGGACTTTCAACAATGCTTAGGGGCTTAAAATATTATACATCAAATATAACAGCTATAGTTACTGTTGGTGATGATGGTGGAGGTTCTGGAGATTTAAGAGAAGATCTTGGAATGTTACCACCAGGTGATATAAGAAACTGTATATTGGCATTAGCTGATACTGAACCTTTGATGGAAGATCTTCTTCAATACAGATTTAAGGATGGAAGGCTTAAAGGACAAAGTTTTGGTAACTTATTTTTAGCTGCCATGGATGGAGTTTCAGGAAACTTTGAAGAAGCAGTACAAAAGATGAGCTCCGTTCTTGCTGTAACTGGTAAAGTTTTACCTGTTACATTAGATGATATGAAACTAATTGCAGAACTTGAAAATGGAAATACTATAATAGGTGAATCTTATATACCAGAAGAAGCTATAAAGCAGAAATCAAAAATAAATAAGTTATCTATTGAACCTAAAGATGCTAAACCTTTAGAGGAAGCAATTAAGGCAATAGAAGAAGCTGATGCTATAGTTATGGGACCAGGAAGTTTATACACAAGTGTTCTTCCAAATCTTTTAGTAAATGGTATTGTAAGCACAATAAAGAAATCAAATGCTTTTAAAATATATATATCTAATGTAATGACACAACCAGGAGAAACTGATGGATTTAATGTATCGGATCATATAAAAATTTTAAGAAAATATGGTGGGAAAAATATAGTTGATTGTGTTATTGCAAATGTAGGTAGTATAAGCGATTTTATGAAGGAAAAGTATAAGGAAAAAGGATCAGAACCTGTTAAAATTGATAATAAAAAACTAAATGATCTTGGAATCGACATAGTTGAGAAAAATCTTGTAAGAGTAAGTAAAGGAACTATAAAGCATGATTCAGATTATTTAGCACAAGTATTAGTTGAAACTATAATGGAAAAGAAATTATTATATGATAGAAAGAAAATAATTGAGTACATGTACCTTTCACAACGTATAAAAGAGAGAGATAAGACAGAAAAGAAACATAAAAGAGAAAGTACTAATAGTCAAGAAAATTAGTATTTGATTATTTAAATAAAAAGAGCTAAATAGAATTCTTAATATTTAAGGATTTTTCTATTTAGCTCTTTTTTATTGTTATTTTAATTTAAAAATAGAAAATAAATAGTTTTAGAATTTTATTTATGGACATGTAATTTTCGAAATTAATATAAGTATATATAAAATATAATATTAATCTTAAAATTTTAATGATTTTAATTTAACATTATATGTCAATAAAAATTTTTAGAATTAATATTTATGAATTAAACATGAAGGTAGGTATATTATGAAAAGGTCAAGTGGAATTTTAATGCATATATCATCTTTGCCAGGGAAATATGGAATAGGAACATTAGGAAAAGAAGCATTTGAATTTATAGATTTTTTAAATGAGGCTGGACAAACTTATTGGCAAGTATTACCTTTAGGGCATACAAGTTATGGAGATTCACCTTATCAATGTTTTTCTGCATTTGCAGGTAATCCATATTTTATTGATTTTGATAAT
>NZ_JAUNLM010000004.1:42079-66706 GCF_030532265.1 Clostridium sp.
TACTGGATATTTTTACAATATAATTTCTTTAAACAATGGAATAAGCTTAAAAATTACGCAAATAAATTAGGTATAAAAATAATAGGAGATATACCTATATATGTAGCTGAGGATAGTGTAGATGTTTGGTCTAATCCCAAGATATTTTTATTAGATAATAATAAAAGGCCTATAAAAGTTTCTGGTTGTCCGCCAGATGCTTTTTCAAAAACTGGACAGCTTTGGGGAAATCCAATATATAATTGGTCTTATTTAGAAAAAACAGATTATTATTGGTGGGTTGAGAGAGTAAGACAAAGTTTAAGTATTTATGATGTTTTAAGAATAGATCATTTTAGAGGATTTGAATCATATTGGGAGATTCCTTATGGAGATAAAACTGCAATAAATGGTAAGTGGGTAAAAGGTCCTGGAATTAAATTATTTAATGCTATAAAAGAAAAACTTGGAGAAGTTAATATTATAGCAGAAGACTTAGGATATTTAACTAAAGAAGTAATAGATTTTAGAAATAAAACAGGCTTTCCAGGTATGAAGGTATTACAATTTGCTTTTGACTCTCAAGGGGATAGCTACTATTTACCACATAATTATATAAATAATTCAATAGCTTATACAGGTACTCATGATAATGACACAGTAAGAGGGTGGTTTGAGGTTACAGGAAATAAAGAAGATATAAAGTATGCTATAAATTATTTAAGACTTACTGAAGAAGAGGGTTATAATTGGGGGATGATAAGAGGAGCTTGGAGTAGTGTATCACATATATCAATAGCTCTTATGCAAGATTTTTTAAATTTGGGAAATGAAGCAAGAATGAATTTTCCATCAAAATCAGAAGAAAATTGGATGTGGAGAGTTAAGAAAGAAGATTTAACTAATGAATTAGCTAAAAAAATATATGAAATTACTAAAATTTATAGGAGATTGAAAAAGTGATAAAAATATAATAAATAAAAATAATACCTAATAAAAATTTTTAAATTTATTAGGTATTATTTTTATGTTTTCTAATTTATTAAGAAAAAAGTATTAGTTTATGTAAAAATATATATTTCCTTGACAACATTGGTATAATTATTTACATTAAATTATGCTATAATTAAGAATTGTATATAGTTAGATATTAAATGAATTATCGTATATAGAAGGAGATTTATAAATGTCGTTTTCATCAAAAGTTAAAGGAGAAATCTGTAGATATATTGATATAACAAAAAGAGAAGCTTTGGCAGAAATATCTGCAATTATGAAAGTTAGTGGAACTATTGCTTTTACCGGTAAGGGATTAGCATTTAGGATTACTACTGAAAATCCTTCAAGTGCAAGGCTTATATTTACTTTATTAAAAGAACATTTTGATATTCACTCTAAACTTATGGTAAAGAAGAGTAATTCCCTTAAGAAAAATAATATATATATGGTTGTTATTGATGCAGAAATGGGAGTTAAGGAACTTCTTGAAGAAACTGGAATATTAAAAGAAATTGATGGTATTATGAGTTTAGATTATACTATAGATCCTTCTTTTGTAGATACTATTGAAACTAAAAAGGCTTATATAAGAGGTGCGTTTTTAGGTGGGGGAAGTATTAGTAACCCTGAAAAAACATATCATTTAGAATTTGTAACTCATAGTGAAGAATATGCAAATGATTTATGTGCTCTTGTAAATAGCTGTGGACTTAATTCTAAAGTTATTCAAAGAAAAAATAGTTTTATTATTTACATAAAAGAAGGGGAACAAATAGTTGATTTACTTAATATATTAGGTGCACATACATGTCTTTTAGAATTAGAAAATATAAGAATCAAAAAAGAAATGAGAAATAATGTTAATAGACTTGTAAACTGTGAAACAGCAAATCTTTCAAAAACTGTTAATGCAGCAGTTAGACAAGTTGAAAGTATTAAGCTTATAAGAGATAGTATAGGACTTAAAAGACTTCCTCAAAATCTTAGAGAGATAGCTGAACTTAGACTTCAATATCCTGAGGAATCTTTAAAGGAACTTGGACAATTACTTGATCCTCCAGTAGGAAAATCAGGTGTAAATCATAGACTTAGAAAAATTGAAAAGATAGCAGAAGAGGTAAGGTCAGGTACATACTAATGGCCTTTCTCTTATATATGAAAGGAGTGTGGGTAAGTGGGAGATAAAAAATTTTGTCATTTACATCTTCACACAGAGTACAGCCTTTTAGATGGATCTGGAAAAGTTAAGAAGCTTGTAAAGAAAGCTAAGGAGCTTGGTATGGAAAGTATGGCTATTACTGACCATGGAGTAATGTATGGGTGTGTTGATTTTTATAAAGCAGCTAAGGAAGAAGGGATAAAACCTATACTTGGTTGTGAAGTTTATGTAGCTAGTAAGTCAATGCATATTAAAAATATAGATAAAGATAATAGTACAAATCACTTAGTTCTTTTAGTTAAAAATGAAATTGGTTATGAAAACTTAATGAAGATAGTTTCAGAGGCTTCAATAGAAGGATTTTATTATAAACCTAGAGTAGATCATGATTATTTGAGAAAACATAGCGAAGGGATTATAGCATTAAGTGCATGTCTTGGAGGAGAAGTACAAAAGGCATTACTTAATGATAACTATGAAAAAGCAAAAGCTGTAGCTTTAGAATATAAGGATATATTTAAAGAAGGTTTTTATTTGGAGCTTCAAAATCATGGTATGGAAGAACAAAGAAAAGTAAATGAATTAAATATAAAGCTTTCAAAAGAAACGGGGATACCATTAGTTGCAACAAATGATGTTCATTATATTGAAAGAAAAGATTCAAAATCACATGATATTTTAATGTGTATACAAACAGGAAAAACTGTTGATGACGTAAATAGACGTAGATACCCTTCTGATCAGTTTTACTTAAAGTCACCAGATGAAATGTATGATATGTTTTCTTATATACCAGAGGCTTTAGAAAATACTATAAAGATATCAGAACAATGTAATTTTGATTATGAGTTTCATGTATCAAAATTACCTAAATTCCCATTACCAGAAAATGAAGATAATCCTTATACATATTTAAGGGATACATGTTATAAAGGACTTATAGAAAGATATTCAGTATTTGATTGTATTAAAGAGGATAAATATGATTATGATAAAGTCTTTAATATGAGGGAAGAAAGTGAAGAGGCAAGAGAACTTATTGATAGACTTGATTATGAACTTGGAGTAATCAAGCAAATGGGATATGTTGATTACTTTTTAATTGTTTGGGACTTTATAAAGTATTCAATAGATAATGGAATACCAACTGGGCCAGGGAGAGGTTCAGCAGCTGGTTCAATTGTTGCATATACTCTTGGAATAACAAAAATAGATCCAATAAAGTATAGTTTATTATTTGAAAGATTCTTAAATCCAGAGAGAGTAAGTATGCCAGATATAGACTCTGATTTTTGTTATGAAAGAAGACAAGAAGTAATAGATTACGTTGTTGATAAATATGGGGAAAAAAATGTATCTCAAATTATAACTTTTGGAACAATGGCTGCAAGAGCATGTATTAGAGATGTAGGAAGGGCAATGGATTATTCTTATGCAGAAGTTGATAGAATAGCTAAAATGATTCCAACTATGCTTGGAATAACAATAGAGAAAGCATTAGATTTAAATCCAGAACTTAAATCAGCCTATGATACAGATGAGCGTGTTAAAAATTTAATTGATGTTAGTAAAGATTTAGAAGGTCTTCCAAGGCACTCATCAACTCACGCAGCAGGAGTAGTTATAGCATCAAAGCCATTAGTTGAGTATGTACCACTTCAAAAGAATGATGAAATGATAGTAACTCAATTTGGAATGACCACATTAGAAGAACTTGGTCTTCTAAAGATGGATTTTTTAGGCCTTAGAACGTTAACTGTTATGAATGATGCTGTTAATATGATTAAGTATAATAGAAATGTTGATATAGATTTAGATAAAATAGACTTTGAAGATAAAGAAGTTTATAAGATGATTGGTGAAGGTAAAACTGCAGGGGTATTCCAGTTAGAATCAGCTGGGATGGTAGCTTTCATGAAGGAACTTAAGCCAGATTCATTAGAAGATATTATAGCTGGTATTTCATTATATAGACCAGGTCCTATGGCTGAAATACCTAGATATGTTGAAAGAAAGAGAAATCCTGAAAAGGTTGAGTATTTAACACCAGAGTTAGAAGATATATTAAATGTTACATATGGAGTAATGGTATATCAAGAACAGGTTATGGAAATAGTTAGAAAGCTTGCAGGATACTCAATGGGAAGAAGTGACCTTGTTAGAAGAGCTATGTCAAAGAAAAAACATAAGGTCATGGAAGAAGAAAGAAAAAACTTTATATACGGAATAGAAGATAAAGATGGAAATATTGAAGTACCAGGATGCTTAAGAAATGGAATACCAGAAGATGTAGCAAATAAAATATACGATATGATGATGGATTTTGCTTCATATGCTTTTAATAAAAGTCATGCTGCAGCTTATGCAGTTGTTGGTTATCAAACAGCTTATTTAATGAAGTATTATCCAGTTGAAATGATTGCAGCTATGCTTAATTCAGTAATGGGAACAAGTGAAAAAGTTGCATCATATATAAAGTTTGCAGAAAGTTTAGGCATACAAGTGGTTCCACCTGATATAAATAAAAGTTATTCAAAATTTACTGTTGATGGAGATAAAATAATATTTGGTCTTGCAGCAATAAGAAATGTTGGAGTAAATGTCGTTGAAAATATAGTAAAGTCTAGAAATGATAAAGGTGAATTTTTATCAATAATGGATTTTATAAATAAATTAGATCTTGGAACAATTAATAAAAGAGCGGTAGAAAGTCTTATAAAAGCTGGAGCTTTAGATTCATTTAAAGTATATAGATCAAAGCTTTTAGCTGTTTATGAAAAAATAATGGATGGTGTTTCAGGAGAAAGAAAGAGAAATATTGATGGTCAAATTAGTTTATTTGGAATTGATGAAGAAAATGTAAGTATGCCAGAAATTAAATATCCTGATATAAAGGAATTTAATAAAAAGCATATCCTTTCAATGGAAAAAGAAATGACAGGTATATATTTATCAGGACATCCTTTAGATGAGTATGGAAAGAGTTTAAAGGTGCAAACTACAACAACTATAAGTAATATATTTAAAGTTTATGAGGCTATGGAAGAAAATATTGCTAAAGGTATAAGCTTAGATGATATGTCAAGTGAAATGCCTATAAAAGATAATCAAACAGTAATATTAGGTGGAATTTTAACAGAAGTAAATCAAAAGGTTACTAGAAACAATACAATAATGGCATTTTTAAAGCTTGAAGATTTAAGTGGAGAAATAGAAGTTATCGTTTTTCCTAGAACATTAGATAGAGTTAGAGAAAGTATAAACGAAGATGCACTTGTTACAATAAAAGGGCGTATAAGTCTTAAGGAAGATGAACCACCAAAGCTTATATGTGAAAAAATTGAAGGTCTAGAAAAAGTAGATTCAAATAAAATATATATAAGAGTAAATGATGCTAAAGAAGCAAAAATCTTAGCAAATGAAATAAAAAATAATTTTAATCAATATAAAGGTGAAACAGCAGTTTATATATTTAATAATGAATTAAGAAAAAGTTATAGACTTTCAAGAGAATGTTGGCTTGATTTAAATAGTGATGCAATAACAATATTAAAGGAAAAATTAGGTGATGATAACGTAAAGGTAGTGGAATCTTAAAATCTTTAAAAATGTAATTTAAAAATAAAAAAAGATGGTTTAAGAAGTTAATTTTTAAATCATCTTTTTATTTTTTAAAACTATAAGTAAATAATATAAATCTACATAATTTTTTAATAATTAGATTAGTTTATAATATTGTTATATATAATAAATGAGTTTAATAGAATTATACAAATGCTTATATTATTTAATAGGAGGGAATTGTATGGGAAATTCGGAAATTAAGAAATTATCGAAAGAAAATCTTAAGGGGAACTGGCTTAAGTTTGTATTGGTAACTTTAGTAGTTTTTATTTTAACAGGAATTCCTGAACTTATATTTAATGAATCAAATATATCAATAGCAAATAATGTGTTAACTTTTATAATATCGGTATTAACAGGAGTATTTTCAATAAATTTATACTTAAATTTAGTTAGGAATGGTAAATTTGATATAAATAATATAACAAAAGATTTTAAAGTATATTTAAGATATGCAGGGTTTTCGTTAATATTAGGAATAGTTGTAGTTGTAATAACAATAATTTTAATTTCTATATTTATAGGAAGTATATTTAGTATTACTTTTTTTGCATATGAAATTAGTTATGTTATATTTTCACTTATTTTAGTTGCAGTATTATTAAGTTTAATGATGTTTATAATAAATATATTCTTTTTACCAGTAGAATATTTAATAGTTGATGGATTTACATTATCAGAAAGTTTGTCAAAGTCATTTAGTTTAATGAAAGGGAACAAATGGAGATTCTTTAAATTTCAATTATCATTTTTAGGTTGGATGATACTTGGAATATTAACTTTAGGAATAGGGTTACTTTGGGTAATGCCTTATTATAGTACATCATTAGCTAATTTTTATTTAATAATAAGGAATGAAAAAGATTCTTGTGAAAAATTTGATTTAAATGCATAAATAAAGTATAAATATTCAAAATTTTATATATTAAGGTAGGAAAGGTATGATAAAAATATAGATTTTCATACCTTTCTTTTGCTTTTTATTAAAAATCTAAAAATACAGAAAATTCATTTTTTCTCTTGATATTTTATCGAAATAAGTAGATAATTGTTATGTAATAGCAAATAAAAGCTTTATAAAATATATAAAAAATAATTAATTTATAAAATAATTAATTAATAAAAAGGCAATAAAAATGCAATAATTGTATTAAAGTAATAACAATAGTCAATAATATTGAATGAGAGATAAATGAAAATTTTTACAAAAATTAAATCCAAAAAAATAATAAGATTACATATAATTTTGAATTTCATAGGGTATAATAATGATGTGGAATGATTACAACAATTCAATATAAAGAATATTGTAGAATATTTTAATATAATATCAATATATTAAAAAAATTAAACAATTTACATTGATAACATTGATAATTTTCAGCAATTTATGTACAATTATAATCGGTCATATAAACGTGGGAAGATTTATTACCGGTGGGACAAGATGTGTCCTGTTTGGTGAATAAGGAGGAGTAATCATGAAAAAGATAGCTATTTTAACTAGTGGTGGAGATGCACCAGGAATGAATGCTGCAGTTAGAGCGGTAACTAGAACAGCAATAGCAGCTGGATTAGAGGTAATGGGAGTTCAAAGAGGATATAGTGGTTTAATTAACGGAGAATTATTCACTATGGACAGAAGTTCAGTTTCTGATATTATTCAAAGAGGTGGAACAATTTTAAGAACAGCTAGATGTCCAGAATTTAAACAAGAAGAAGTAAGAAAAAAAGCAGTTAAAATCTTAAAAGCATATGGAGTAGATGCATTAGTAGTAATAGGTGGAGACGGATCATTTACAGGAGCAAAGCTTCTTTCTAAATTAGGAATTAAAACAATTGGTCTTCCAGGAACAATTGATAATGATTTAGCTTACACAGATTATACTATTGGATTTGATACAGCATTAAACACAGTATTAGATGCAATTAATAAGATTAGAGATACTTCAACATCTCACGAAAGAGTTTCAATAGTTGAGGTTATGGGAAGAAATTGTGGAGACTTAGCTTTATACGCTGGTTTAGCAGGTGGAGCTGAAGCAATAATAGTTCCAGAAAAAGGATTCGATAAAAATGAATTATGCAAAACTATTCTAGAAGGAAGACAAAGTGGAAAGATGCACAATCTTGTACTTTTAGCAGAAGGAGTAGGTGGAGCTTTCGAATTAGCTAAAGAAGTTGAAGAAGTTACAGGAATGGAAACAAGAGCAACTGTTTTAGGACATATCCAAAGAGGTGGAAGCCCAAGTGCTTTCGATACAATATTAGCTTCAAAAATGGGATCAAAGGCAGTTGAAGTTTTACAAGAAGGAAAAACTTCAAGAGTTATTGGAATAGTTGATAATAAAATAGTAGATATGGATATCGACGAAGCTTTAGCAATGGAAAGAAAATTTGATGAAAAGACTTATGAAATTGCAGAAATAATTTCAAAATAGTTTTAAATAATAAATTAATAATGCTATAAATAAATTTTTATATATAGATTTTGGGTAATTACAAAAAAAGAGGGAGTGTTATTTCGAATGAAAAAGACTAAGATGATTTGTACAATAGGTCCAGCTAGTGAAAATGAAGAAATATTATCACAAATAATCCAAGCTGGAATGAATGCTTCAAGACATAACTTTTCACATGGAGATCATGAAGAGCATGCAGGAAGAATAAAAAAAGTTAAGGAATTAGCTAAAAAATTCAACAAAGAAATAGCTATCGTTTTAGATACAAAAGGACCAGAAATAAGAACTGGAAACTTTGAACCAAGCAAGCTTGAACTACAAAAAGGTTCAGAATTCACTATATATGTTGGTGAAGAAGTTCTTGGAGATGCAACTAAATGTTCAGTAAGCTACGATGGATTAGCTAATGACGTTAAACCAGGAAACACAATCTTAATAGATGATGGTTTAGTTGGATTAGAAGTTAAAAAGGTAGAAGGAAATAAAGTAATCTGTGAAGTTATGAACACTGGATTAGTTGGAAGTCACAAAGGAGTTAACGTTCCTGGTGTATCAATAAAATTACCAGCTTTAACTGAAAAAGACGAAGCAGATTTAAAATTCGGTTGTGAAATCGGAGTAAACATGATAGCTGCATCATTCGTAAGAAAAGTTGAAGACGTAAGAGCAATCAGAAAAGTTTTAGATGAAAATGGTGGAGAAAACATCCTTATCTGTCCTAAGATAGAAAACCAAGAAGGTGTTGACAATATAGATTCAATAATAGCTGAATCAGATGCTATTATGGTAGCTAGAGGAGACCTTGGAGTTGAAATTCCAATAGAAAACGTACCAGCAGTACAAAAAATGATCATTCAAAAATGTAACAAAGCTGGAATCCCAGTTGTTACTGCAACACAAATGTTAGATTCAATGATCAGAAACCCAAGACCAACAAGAGCTGAAGTTTCAGACGTAGCTAATGCTATATTAGATGGAACAGATGCAATAATGTTATCAGGAGAAAGTGCTAACGGAAGCTATCCTGTAGAAGCTGTTAGAACAATGGCTAAGATTGCTGAAGAAACTGAAAAGCAATTAGAGTACAAAGTTGCAACTTCAACAGCAACTCATCATGTTCCTGCAATATCAGGAGTAATAAGCAGAGCTACTTGTAATGCTGCTAATGAATTACAAGCTGCTGCAATAGTTTCATCAACTCAAAGTGGAGCAACTGCAAAGAGATTATCACAATGCAGACCAGAATGCCCAATATTAGCAATTACTCCAAGCGAAATTGTTGCTAAACAATTAGCTTTCTCATGGGGAGTATATGCAATGGTTTCAGAAAGAATGGAATCAACTGATGAAATGATGGAAAAATCAACACAAATAGCTAAAGAAAACGGATTTGTTAAAGCTGGAGATACAGTAGTTATAGCTGCTGGAGTACCAGTTGCAGAAGTTGGAGCAACTAACTTAATGAAAGTAACTGTTGTAAAATAGTTTAATTTATATAAGTTAATTAAAAATAACCTTTAGATTTATTTCTAAAGGTTATTTTTTATGAAAATATTTAAATTTATAAAAAAATATAATAAAGTATTGTATATTATTTATAAGATATGTTAAAATTATAAGATGTATCTAAAGTAAAGATTATTATTGGCAACTGATTCTATTGCACCCTTAGTGGTGCTAATTTTTTTAAAAAAATGAACAAAAAGTAAAACTTTAAGTTTTACTTTTATAACTATTGTAAATGTTTACTAAAAATATTATTATAAAATTAGAGATAGCGCTATCTTGAATTTTTTATACTTTAATCAAAATTTAATACATGGTACAGAGATTTAGAGAATAGACCACAATTAGTATATTAAAAATATACTTTTGTGGTATTTTTTTATTTTCTGACATCGTAGGGGGGACAAGAGATATGTCAAACTTTTCAAAAGTTAACAAAGCAGATATGACAGTAGATTTATCTAATCAAACAAGAGATATATTAGGATTTTTAAAACCTGCTAAACCAATAGCTAGGTTGCCAAAGGATAAAATAGATTCTGCATATAAAAGGTATAGAATTCAAGTATTTATTAGTATATATATAGGATATCTAACTTATTATTTTGTAAGAAGTAATTTTTCATTAGCAAAAGCTTACTTAGTAGATCAAGGGTTTACTAAGCTTCAATTAGGATTTGTAGCATCAGCACTTGGAATAGCATATGGAATTAGTAAATTTGTTATGGGAAATGTTTCTGATAGATCAAATCCAAGGTATTTTTTAGGAATAGGACTTATTTTATCAGGTATAGTAAATTTCTTCTTTCCAATTACATCAAGTATAACATTAATGTTTATATTAATGCTTGCTAATGGTTGGGTTCAAGGAATGGGTTGGCCACCTTGTGGAAGAACAATTACTCACTGGTTTTCAGATAGAGAACGTGGAGTAAAAATGTCAATTTGGAATACTGCTCATAATGTTGGAGGCGGACTTATAGCAACAATAGCAGTAATTGGTGTTTCAATGTTTGGCAGCTGGAAAGGAATATTCTATTTACCAGCAATAATTGCAATTATAATTGGAATTCTTTATATGATATTTGCAAAAGATACTCCTCAATCAGTTGGATTACCACCTATAGAGGAATATAAAAATGATTATCCAGAAGTTCAAGTTGATGATAGAGAAAGAGAATTATCAGCAAAAGAAATATTATTTAAGTATGTATTTACAAATAAATATTTATGGGCAGTAGCTTTGGCAAATATTTTTGTATATTTAGTTAGATATGGAGTTATAAACTGGGTTCCAACATATTTAGAAGAAGTTAGAAACTTTAGTATGAAAGAATCATCAGTTGCATTTGCACTTTTTGAATATGCAGCAATACCAGGTACTATAATAATTGGATGGCTTAGTGATAAAGTATTCCATGGAAGAAGAGCACCTCTTGGAGTATTCTGTATGATTGGTGTATTTATCGGGGTATTTATATATTGGAAGAGTTCAAATCCAATAATTATAAATTGTGCTTTAGCTTCAATTGGAGCTTTAATATATGGACCAGTTATGTTAATTGGAGTAAGTGCATTAGATTTAGTTCCTAAAAAAGCAGCAGGAACAGCAGCTGGTTTTACAGGCCTTTTCGGATACATGGGAGGACAAGTGTTAGCAGAAGTTGCTATGGGTGCTGTTGTTGATAAGTTTAATTGGGATGGTGGATTTATACTACTTATGGCATCATGTATATTAGCAATAGTATTCTTAGCATTTACTTGGAATGTTCATGATAGATCAAAAGCTTAATAGTAAAGGTTATCAATTAAAAATTCTATATAAATAAAAGAATATTATCACATTCCTTGCAAATAATATAACTTAAGGGAGTGTGATAATTTATGAATACAACATTAGGATGTTCAGTTCATAGTTGTATAAATAATGAATGTGGGCTTTGTGGAGCAGAATATATTCTTATTGAAGGAGAAAATGCTTACACATCAAGTCAAACATATTGTAGTAATTATAGAGAAAAATCAATAATAAATGGATTTAAAGCTTTGGGGAATACTGATTTTATTGGAGAAATAATGCAAATGGTTAATGATGGTAGTGATATAAAACTTAGTCCAACAGTTTCTTGCAATGCAAAATCTTGTTTTTATAATGGAAATGGTAAGTGTGAAGCTAGAAACTTAATAATAACTAAAAACACTGAAAGAAATGATGTGTTAACTCAATGTGAAACTTTTATAGAGTCATATTAAATATTTTTCATACTATAAATAAAATATTTAATTTATCAATTAGTTAAAACAATAATTAATAAAAATCATAATATATAATAAAACAACATATCTCTATAAATAATTTGCATGAGGTGGATAAATGAAAGATAGTATTTCTTTAGGTTTTTCTTATAATGAAAAAAAAGTTAAAAGCTTATTAGGACTAGGATTAGTTATTGTTGTTACTTTTAGTGGTATATTAATTACATCTATTGCAAACAAAATTAAATAATTATAAAGAGCTGTCAAATGAAAGTTTGACGGCTCTTTATATTATAGAAATTAATTTTAAGCTTAGAAATTTTATTTAGAATATGAATTAATTTGATAAGAGGGTTATATCAATATTTATACAACTTTTATATAACTTTATGATATAATAAGTCGGTATTACATGTTAGGAAAAAGGTGAAACGATATGGTTATAAAAAACAAAGAGTACACTTTAGATATATTGTCACAAGGATATGAAGGTGAGGGAATTGCTAAGGTAGAAGGATTTCCTATATTTATTGAAGGAGCTTTAAAGGGAGAAAAGGTTAAGGCTTTAATTGTTAAGGTTAAAAAAAATTATGCATATGGCAAATTATTAGAAGTTATAGAAAAATCTCAAGGCAGAGTAGAAGCAAGATGTGAAAACTTTAAAAAATGTGGTGGGTGTAAAATTCAACATATGAATTATAAAACACAACTTGATTTTAAGTATGAGAGAGTTAAAGATTGTATAAAAAAAATCGGTGGTCTTAATGAAGATATAGTAAATTATCCTATTGGTATGAATGAAAATCCATATAATTATAGAAATAAAGTTCAATTGCCTGTAGGAATGGTTAATGGGAAATTATCAATTGGATTTTATGCACCAAGAAGTCATGACATAATTAATATAGATAGATGCTTTATTCAGGAAGATGATTCAGATAAGATAGTGAAAATCTTTAGAGATTGGATGGAAGAAAACAATATAAAACCAGCTTTTGTTGATGGTAAATTTAATAAAGAAGGTTTTTTAAGACATATAATGATAAGAAAAGGCTTCAAAACAGGAGAGGTTATGGTTGTCTTAGTTACAACTAGAAAAGAATTAAAAAATATAAATGAGCTAATACAAAAGTTAGAGTTTAAAATTAAAGGTTTAAAAAGCGTTATACTAAATGTAAATAAAAAAGATACAAATGTAATACTTACACCTGAATGTTATACGTTATGGGGAGAAGATTATATTACTGATTACATTGGAAACTTTAAATTTAATATATCACCTCTTTCATTTTTTCAAGTTAATCCTGAACAAACAGAAGTACTGTATGGAAAAGCACTTGAATATGCAAACTTAACAGGAAATGAAACGGTATTTGACGCTTACTGTGGTACAGGTACAATAACACTATTTTTATCACAAAAAGCAAAGAAAGTTTATGGAGTTGAAATAGTTGAGCCTGCAATAGTAAATGCTAGAGAGAATGCTAAAAAAAATAATGTTGATAATGCAGAATTTTTTGTTGGTAAGTCAGAAGAAGTTATACCAAAGCTTATAGAAGATGGAGTTAAAGCTGATGTTATAGTAGTTGATCCGCCTAGAAAGGGTTGTGATAATAAATTACTTAATGCTATAGGTGAAGTAAAGCCAGAGAGAGTCGTATATGTATCATGTGACCCAAGTACTTTAGCTAGGGATTTAAAGGAACTTGATATATTAGGATATAAAACTATAGTGGTACAACCAGTTGATATGTTTCCACATACAGCACATATAGAAAATGTTGCATTATTAGAAAGAAAATAATTTTGATAGAAATACTTATAAATTAAATATATTTTAATGGAAGAATATTAATATATATTCTTCCATTTTTATTAATAATTACAATTATGTTTATTTAGAGGTTAATTATAATTTAAAGAAAGAGAATTAGATAATAGAATGAGATTAGATAAATTTTTAGCACAGTCATCAATTGGAAAGCGTAAAGAAGTTAGAATTTATATAAAAGAAGGAAAGGTAAGAGTTAATGAAAAAGTAGTAACAGTACCTGCAATTAATATAGATGAAAAGATAGATAAAATAGAATATCTTAATAATGTAGTAGAATATTCAGAAAAGGTATATTATATGTTTAATAAACCTTCTGGGTGTATTACTGCAAAGATAGATAAAGAGCATAAAACTGTATTTGAATTTTTAAGTGAAGAAGATAAAAAAGGAATATTTCATGTTGGAAGGTTAGATAAAGATACTGAGGGTTTATTATTGTTCACTAATGACGGAGATTTTGAACATAAGTTAATGCATCCAGAAAAGCATGTATGTAAAACTTATTTCTTTTGGGCATTAGGTTCTTTAAGTAATGAAAATATAAAAAGCTTAGAAAATGGAGTTAATATAATAAAAGGTAGAGTTTTAACTAGACCTGCTAAGGTGAAAATTAATGATTATGGCTTATTTAAGGATTTTGAAGATGAACTTAAAAAATTAAATATAAATTTAAAAAATTACAATCAATCCGTTGTTTCAGGATATATTACTATTTCAGAAGGACGAAAGCATCAAGTGAAACGTATGCTTAAAGCAGTTGGATGTAATATTTTATATTTAAAGAGAATTGCTATAGGAGAAGTAGTGTTGGACACAAAATTAAATTTAGGTGAATATAGACATTTAACAGAAAAAGAACTTCAAAGTTTGTTTAGTATTTAATATAATTATTATAATAAAATTAAGAAAGTAGAAGTTTTAAAATTTATTATATATTGAATTGGTATTGTTTTGATTTGATATATCTTTTAATTACATAATGTTTATAAATTTATTTAACACAAGTATCATTTAATTATAATATAAAATGGAGATGATTTATTTTGAATTTTGATGATGGATTAGAGAAATTAGGAATAAATAAAGGGGAAATAATAAGTAGATTTGCGAATAATACTAATTTAGTTGAAAAGTTTATAAAAGCTTTTCTTAAGGATAATACATATTATGAATTAAAAGAAGCTGTTGATAATTTAGATTATAAAGAAATAGAAATAAAAGCACATACATTAAAGGGAATATCTTTAAATCTTAGCTTTCATACATTATTTTTATTATGCACAGAACTTGTAAATGATATTAGAGCTCACAAATACAATAAAATAAAAGAACTTTTTTTAGATATAAAAAATGAGTATGAAAGAATTTGTAAAATTATATCAAGTATAAATTAATCTTGGAATTAATAATTAAATAAAAATTTATTAAATTAGTGAGGTGTATCTGTTATATTATAAGAATGTAAAAATTAAAAATGGGGGATAATTTTATGAAAAAGAAGGGACATATTCATAATAATTTAAAAAGATATAAAGAAATAAATGAATATCTTAAAGAGAAATATGATTCTTCAAGTGAATTTTATAAACAGTTATTAGATGAGTATATATATTCTAATAATGAGTTTGATATAGATGAAATTAAAAAACATGAATTATATTTAGAATCGCAAGTTGAATTGGATTCATTAAATGAATTATACAATAAAATGAAAATAGAAGATTTTATAAATAATCAATTAGTTATTAAAGAAAATAATGAAACAAAATACGCTTTTATTTTATTAGATATTGATAACTTTAATAAGATAAATAAAAAATATGGAAGAATGTTTGGAAATGAAACTTTAAATAAGGTAGAGTTAAAATTAAAGTCATTAGTTAGAGATAATGATTTTATTTCAAGGGTTAGTGGAGATGAATTTATTATTTTTATTAAGGATATTAAAAATAATAATGATGTTTTAATAAGAGCTTATGAAATATGTAAAAGTATTAATTTAATATTTTTTTATGATTTTCCAGAACTCCATGTTTCTTGCTCATGTGGAATTTCCATAGCAAAGGAACATGGAAACAGCTTTAATGAGCTTTATAATATATCATATATAGCTCTTACAGAAGCTAAGAAGTTAGGAAAGAATTGTTGTAAAATTTATGGTGAAGAGAGTATAGATATAAATAACAAAAGTTTTAATGAAAACATAAATAATAAAATTTTGATTGTTGATGATATAGATATAAATAGAGAAATTTTAAAGAGTATTTTTTCAGATGAATATGAGGTTTTAGAAGCGGAAAATGGACAGGTGGCTTTAGATATTATAAAAGAGAAAGGTAACGAGATTTTAGCTGTAATTTTAGATATAATAATGCCTATTAAAAATGGATTTGAAGTTATGGCTGAAATGAAAAATAATAATTTAATTAATGAGATACCTGTTATTGTTGTTACTATGATTGATGAAACGGAAAATGAGGTTAAAGCTCTTGAAATGGGTGCCGTTGATTTAATTGTTAGACCATATAATTCAAAAGTTATTAAAGAACGTATAAGAAATGTTATAAGTAGAAAAGAGCTTAGTAAAATAAAATATCAAAACAAGATATTAAAGGAGCAAAATGAAACTGCTGAAAGGTATCGTATAATAGTTGAACAAACAGGGGCTATAGTTTATGAATGGAACCCAATAGATAGAACATTTTATAGTTCAGCAGGAATTAAAGAATTTCTTATAAGTACAACTAAGCCATATTTAGTTTTTTCAGGTAAAGATACTTGTTGTAAGTATTTTCATCCAGAAGATTATGGGATTATATTAAATGCATATTTTAGAGATATCTTAGAGGGTAATGGTAAAACAATTGTTACTGTACGATTAAAAAAACTTGATGGATCATTTGTATGGTGTGAGATAACAATTAATTGTGTAAAAGATGATGACAACAATATACAACGTATAATAGGTACAATAGCTGATGTTGATGAAAAAATTAAATCAGAACAAAAGCTTTTATATATGGCTAAATATGATGAGTTAACTGGAATATATGATAAGGATGAATTTTACAGATCAACTTTAGATATGATTAAAAAAAATAATCAACTATCATATGCAGTAATTGTTATGAATATTTCAAAATTCAAGGTTTTAAATGATATATTTGGCTTAAAAGCTGGAGATAAATTATTATGTTTTATAGCAAATTATCTAAAGAAAAACTTAGTTGGAGATGTAAGGTTTGGAAGACTACAAGCTGATAGTTTTGCAATGTGCGTTCCAGCGGATGAGAAATTTATAATTAATTTAATAAAAGATATAGAAAAGAATATATCTATATATCCATTGGATTTTAATATAATAGTTAATTTTGGAATTTATTTAGTAGAGAAATATGATGAATGTGTAAATTTAATGTGTGATAAAGCAAATATTGCATTATCTACTATTAAAGGAAATTATGTAAAAAGATATGAATTTTATGATAGTAAAATGCGTAGAGATTTAATTAAACAACAAGAGTTAATTAATGATGTTAAGTTAGCAATGCAAAATGGAGAATTCAATATACATATACAACCTCAAATAGAATATAAATCAGGTGAGATTGTTTCAGGTGAGGCATTAGTACGTTGGAATCATAAAACTAAAGGAATGATTCCACCAAATGTTTTTATAAATTTATTTGAGGAAAATGGATTTATTACAAAATTGGATATGCATATATGGGAATGTACTTGTAAATTAATAAGAAAATGGATTGATAATGGTCAAAAAGTAGTACCTATATCAGTAAATGTATCAAGAATAGATATATTTAATTTAAATTTAAATGATCATTTCAATAAACTTATTAAAAAATATAATTTACCTAAAGGAGTTTTGGAATTAGAGATTACAGAAACAGCTTATATGGAAAACTCTGTACAACTTATTGAGATTGTAAATAAGTTAAGGTCAGATGGATTTAAGGTTCTTATAGATGATTTTGGTAGTGGATATTCTTCCTTAAGTATGCTTAAAGATATTGAAGTAGATATATTAAAATTAGATCGTAGTTTTATTCAAGATGCAAATGTTAATAAAAGAAGTGAAAAAATTTTAACTGCTATAGTATATATGGCAAATGCATTAAAAGTACCTATTATTGCTGAGGGAATTGAAACAAAGGAACAAGCGGAATTTTTAGGGGAATTAGGTTGTGACATAATACAAGGATACTATTATTCTAAGCCACTACCTATAGATAAATTTGAAAATTTACTAAATAACAAAAACTAATAGGAGATTAATTTATATGAGAAAAAGAAAGGAAGGATATGAAAAACGAATAAAAAACATAACAATTATAAGTAATATTATAATTATACTTTTATTAGTTATATTTTTCATATTCTTTATAAGATCTATAGATAGCCTGAAAAAACAAATAAACTATATTTTTTATCATACATTTAATGTATCATCTAGTGTAAATAAAATAAGTAGTAATTTAAATAATATTGGGGTAGGTGTATCTAAGTTATCAAATTTAACTAACGAAGATGATTATAAAGATATAAAGTCAAGCATAGATAAAGATAAAAATAATATTAAAAATGAACTTAAGTACATAAAAGATAATTATTTAGGTCCTTATAAAGACTATGAAGAATTTTACAACAGTATAATGCAAGTGGAAAGTAAGTTTGATGAAGTTTTTAAAGGTGCTAAATATAACAATGGTGATTGGATTAAAAAAGAACTTGGTAAAAAGGTATGTCCGTTAGTTACTAAGTATAATAAAAAGGGATATGAAATTATTGAAAATGCTCAAAAAAAATGCTCAGAATTAAATGAATACTATGAACATATAGATAATGTTTTGGTTATTGGATTAGTTATAATTGCTTTATTTATTCTAATAGTTTCTACAGTATTTAAGAAAGCTATAAAGTCAATGAATAAAAAAGTTTATGATGGTTATGAAATATTAAGTGTTCTTTCAAAAACATTAGATGCTGTATTTATTGTTTTTAATTTAAAGGATAAAAAGAAGGAATTTATTAGTTCAAATAGTTTAAGAGTTCTTGGAATAAATAATATTGAAATAGAAAAAGATAAATTTTCATTTATTAACTTAATTCATCCAGATGAAAGAGAAGAAATAAAAGAATTGCTTGAAAATGCTAATCAAGAAGAACCTTTAGAAAAAGAGTTTAGATTTTATAAAAATAATGAATTAGAGCCTATATGGTTAAGACTTAATATATTCCCTGTAAAAGATAATTATGATTCTAAAAGTAATGTATCTAAATATATAGTAACTATTAGTGATCAAACAGAAGAGAAGAAAAAGAAGCAAGCACTTAGTGATGCTTTAAGATTAGCTCAAGATGCTAATCGTGCAAAAGGTGATTTTCTTGCTAATATGAGCCATGAATTAAGAACTCCTATGAATGGAATTATAGGTATGACAACATTAGCTAAGACAAACATAAACAATACAAAAAAGGTAGAGCAATATTTAGATAATATATCTATTTCTTCTAATCATTTAATGATGTTAATTAATGATATTCTTGATATGGCAAAAATAGATAACGGAAAAATGTACATAACACATGAATTATTTGATTTTAACGAAATGATAAATGATGTAAATTCTATGATATATCAACAAGCTATAAAAAAAGAATTATCTTATAATGTAAAAATGACAAATATAGTTTATAAAAAGATTATTGGCGATTTTATGAGAACAAAACAGATACTTATAAATATTTTATCAAATTCAGTTAAATACACTCCTTCTGGTGGAAATGTACTTATGGAGATTAGTCAAATTCAAAGTGGAGATAAACTAAAAGTTAACTTTACAATAAGTGATAATGGAATTGGTATGAGTGAAGAGTTTTTAAAAAATTTATTTAAACCATTTGAAAGAGGTAGTAATATAAGTAATAAAAATATAGAAGGTACAGGTCTTGGACTAGCTATTACAAAAAATCTTATAGCATTACTAGATGGAACAATTAGAGTTCATAGTAATTTAAATAAAGGATCAAAATTTGTAATTGAATTGCCTTTTGATATTGATAAAAATTATAAAGTATCAGTAAATGACTTGCAAAATAATAAATTAAATACATTTAGTAATAGTAATATAAAATATTTATTAAAAGGAAAGAGATTTCTTTTAGCAGAAGATAATGATTTAAATGCGGAAATTGCGATATCATTTTTAGAGCAAGCATCTGCTAAGGTAGAACTTGCGAAAAATGGGAAAGAAGTTTTAAAAAAGTTTTTAAAATCACAAAAAAATTATTATGACTGTATATTAATGGATATACAAATGCCATTGATGAATGGATATGATGCAACTAGAGCTATAAGAAATTCGGTACACGATGATGCAGAATCTATACCTATAATTGCAATGACAGCAGATGCTTTTGAAGAGAATATTACAATGTCATTAGAAGCAGGAATGGATGGACATATATCTAAACCAATAGAGATAAACGTACTATACAATACTTTAAAGGAAATACTTATAAATAAAAAAGAAGGAAAATCTAATAATTAATAGAGAAATTTAATTTGATATAAAGTTATACTATTTTATTATTTAAAAATATAAGATTTAAATAATAAAATAAATTACAAAATTTAATTTATAAACTATATGAAAAATAGACTTTTTAAGATTTTATTTTAACTTAAAAAGTCTATTTTAAAATATAACAGAGAAAATTATTTACTTATATATTGTCCAAAAACCCAACCAGTATGTCCATTATAATTTACTTTATACCATCCATTTGAACTACCTAATACAGTAACGACTCTATTATTAGGTATAGTTAATATACAACTACTATGAGTAGTATTAGATGTTCTTAAATTTAATCCTGAGTGAGCAGTTATTCTAGCTTTCTTCATGCTTTTGTTTTCGTTATTAGAAGATGATGATTCTATGAAATTAGAATTTACTCTTACATAGTCTTTAGAAACATAAGCGTGTCCACCTCTATATTCTATTTCATAGAAGTTACCTTTTGAACCTGTGATAGTAACTTTATTATTTCTTCTTAAAGAACCGATTATTCTTGAGTTAGTTGAAGCACCACTTCTAACATTTAAATAACTATTAACATTAACAGTACCAGTTTTCTTATCTGTAGAATTATTTGATTTTTTAATTTCTTTACTAGGTGATATATTTTTCGTAGTTTCTGTATAAGTTGAATTTATTCTTACATAATCTTTAGAAACATAAGCATGTCCACCTCTATATTCTATTTCATAGAAGTTACCTTTTGAACCTGTAATAGTAACTTTATTATTTCTTCTTAAAGAACCGATTATTCTTGAGTTAGTTGAAGCACCACTTCTAACATTTAAATAACTATTAACATTAACAGTACCAGTTGATATTTTCTTAGCTTCAGATTGTATAGCTGTTTGTTTTTTAACTTCAGATTTAATATTTATTTTTTTAGTTGTATCTGTTTTTACTGATTTATAGTTTTTTACATAATCTGAATAAACATAAGCTGAATCACCATTATAATTTATTCTATAAAAATGATTATCTAATCCTGTAATATCAACTTTAGTATTATTTTTTAATGCTCCAATTGCTTTTGATTTAACTGAAGGGTTACTTCTTACAGTTAAATAAGTATTTACTCTTACAGTACCTTCAGCTATTTTAGGATTAGTTTTACAATTAGATTTTTTAGGGCTAGTTTTATAAGCAGCCTTTTTAGCTTCTTCTTTTACATATTCATAGAAATGAGAAGTTGCAGTTATATTTTTTCCATCATATAATCCTCTTTCATGATATATATTATTATTAAATAATGCCTTTTGATTATCAACAACATAAGCTAATGTATGTTCTTCATTAGCCCATCCCATAAAAATATATGCATGCATTTCTCCAGCAAAACATACATCACCAGGTTCTAATTGGTTTAAATTAGTTACTTTTTTCCATCCAACATTTTTTAGTGCTTTTTCTAAATTAGTTGTATATCCAGTCTCTTCAGGAATATTTACTCCAACACGCCTTAATGCTTCTGAAGCAAAGTAAACGCAGTTGTTGCTAGTAATACCATTATGAAGTTTTACAGCTTTTACATCAACAGATTTTTGATGTTCTGGATCCATCATATAATAATATAAATTTTCTTGAACTTTTGAATGAAATTTTGGTTTTACTGCAGATGATATTGTATTTTCACTTGAGGCTTTAACTGGTGAGTTTACTTTATTAGAATCAATTTTTTTTGTTTCTGAAGAAGATGTAGTATTTATATCTTTTTTTACTTTTTCTTCAGATTTTTTATCAACAGTATTTTTACTTTTTGTAGTTTTATTTTCTGTTTTTTTGTCTTTAGTAGTTTCAGTATTTTTTGTTACATTATTATCAGTTTTCACTTCTTTATTGTTAGCTTTAGAATCAGAATCTTTTACATCTTTTTTAACTTCTGATTGATTATTAGAATCTAAAGCTTTTGAAGTAATATTTGTATTACTTTCAATTTTTTGTGTACTCATATTATCGGCAGATGCCGTTAATGAAGATGAATACAATAATGAGCCTGTAGAAATTGCACTTGCAATTAAAAACATAGCTATTTTCTTACTTTTCATTATTAATCCCCCTAGTTTTCTTTTGTATATTTATCAATTAATATTGTACAATAAAATTACTTTGCAAAATGTTAATAAATTATAAATAAAGAAAAAAAAACAATATATAACAAAAAATAGATAGAGATATAAAGTGTTTTATAATATTGTTATATTAAAAGTATTTTAATATAAATTAATAGAATTATATTATTTGCAACTGTTTATGAATTTTTTAAATAAATTAAGCATTTTTAAATCTTTTAATGCGAGAATTTCAGGATGCCATTGAACCCCTATAACAAATTTTTTATTAATCATTTCTATAGATTCAATAACACCATCTGGAGCATATGAAGTGGCTTTAAAACAATTACTAAGTTTATTAATACATTGATGATGTCCACTATTAACAATATATTTATTTCCTAATAAAGAATTAACTAAACTATTATTTATTGTTGTTATAAGATGAGTTTTTTCACCTAAATAGTTTTCTTGATTATGCTTAATATGATTTTTCTTAAAATAAGATATATCTTGATATAATGAACCATAACAAACTACGTTTAATAATTGCATACCTCTACATATTCCAAGTATTGATTTATTTAAATTAATAGCTTTTTTAGCCAATGTAATTTGATACCAATCCATTAATTCGTTTGATTTATTTTGAAGAGGTTTTGGGGATTCACTATAATAAAGTGGATTTATATCTAATCCTCCAGGAAATAAAAAACCATCACAAAGATTTAATTGATAATTTAATACGTCAAGGTTTTTTGTTGCTGGTAAAATAATTGGCACACCTAAAGCATTTACAATAGACTTAGAATAATTATTGTTATTGTAATCATAATTATCTCCAATAAAATAAGTTCTTTTATCAGTAGATATAGAACTAGGTATTCCTATTATAGGTCTTTTCATAATAATCACCTCAACATAAAATAGAAAAGAACTTTTATAATATTATATTCTTTATATAAAAAGTTGATAAATTTAGTTATATATTTAATTTATAAAAATTAAGGGTAATATAAATTTTATATAATTAAGAATTTTATTGTTTAAGTTTAATAAAATATAAATAGTTTGATTCTTAAAAATCTTAAGTAGTATATAAAAACAATTAAAGAGAATAATAAAATAAGGAGTAATTTAAGATATTAATCAACTTAGGTTACTTCTTTTTTAATCTAAAATAAAGGAGGTTTCTATATGTATAAATCATTATCACCACAAAAGAAATGGATTATAAAAGGAATTCCTATTTTATTTATAATAAGTGCTTGCATTCATTCATTATATAAGTTAACAGGTGAGAATAAAATACTTGCAGCATTTTTTCCTATGAATGAAAGTGTTTGGGAACATTTGAAGATGATTTTATTACCTATAATTTTATGGTGGAGTATTTATTATTTAGTTAATGGAAAAATATACGATATAAATAAAAGAAAATGGTTTACTGGTGCTCTTGTATCATTGATTATTTCTTTAATAACTGTACCTTTATTATATTATTTTTATACTGGAGTCTTTGGTATTGAATCAGTAATTATAGATATTATAATATTATTTTTAGCTGTTTTAATTGGACAATTAATGGGATTATATGTTTATAAAAGGTGTAAGGGTATAAATTATAAATTTTGTATTATAGTTTTTATTATATTAATATTACTTTTTGTTTTATTTACATATTTTCCACCTGAATTACCTATCTTTCTTGATAGTACAACTGGAAAATATGGAATTAATTAAATATAACAAACATTAACATATTTACATTGAAAAGTAAGTATGTTATAATATTAACAAATTTAATAAATCTTCAGGGCAGGGTGAAATTCCCTACCGGCGGTAAAGCCCGCGAGCTATTAAATTAGCAGATTCGGTGAAACTCCGAAGCCGACAGTATAGTCTGGATGAAAGAAGATTAATAATAATTAAGTATTATATTTAATGAAATAATTTTGGTAATTATATTTTAAGTATAATTTTTATACAACATTAATTATTAATAGTATATTATTAAAATTTGTTTTTTAAGCTCTGAAATAATTTATATTTCAGAGTTTTTTAATATTAAATAAATTTAATTTAAAAGGTATTAGATACTTTAAAGGGAATAGCACAAGTATCAATGCAAACAGAAAAGCCAGTAATATTTGGAGTA
>NZ_JAUNLM010000059.1 GCF_030532265.1 Clostridium sp.
CTCAATAGTTGCTGGTGGTTTTGAAGTTATATCATAAACAATTCTGTTTACTCCTTTAACTTCATTTACAATTCTTCTTGACACTAAGTCTAATAGTTCATATGGAATTCTTGCCCATTCTGAAGTCATAGCATCACTTGACGTAACAGCTCTAAGTGCTATTGTGTGACAATAAGTTCTTTCATCTCCCATAACTCCAACAGATTTTATGTTTGGAAGACAAGCAAAGTATTGCCATATAGTTTCATCAAGATTTGCATTAGCTATTTCTTCTCTGAAAATTGCATCTGCTTCTCTTACTATTTCAAGTTTTTCCTCAGTTATGTCACCAAGAACTCTAATTGCAAGTCCTGGTCCTGGGAATGGCTGTCTCCATACTAACTTGTGAGGTATTCCTAGTTCTTCTCCTACTGCTCTAACCTCATCTTTAAATAATTCTCTTAAAGGTTCTATTAAATCAAATTCCATATCTTCTGGAAGTCCTCCAACATTATGGTGTGACTTAATTACAGCTGAAGTATCTGTTCCACTTTCAACTATATCTGGATAAATTGTTCCTTGAACTAAGTAATCAATATCTCCAACCTTTTTAGCTTCTTCTTCAAATACTCTAATGAATTCTTCTCCAATAATTTTTCTCTTAGTTTCTGGATCTGAAACTCCTTTAAGTTTTCCTAAGAATCTATCTTGAGCATTAACTCTTATAATGTTCATATCAAATTCTTTCTTAAATACTCTTTCAACTGTATCACCTTCATCTTTTCTTAAAAGACCGTGATCTACAAATATACAAGTTAAATTATGTCCTATAGCTTTATGAACAAGCATAGCAGCAACTGATGAATCAACTCCACCTGATAATGCACATAAAACTTTTTTATCCCCAACTAACTCTTTTATTTCTTTTATTTTATCTTCAGCAAATGAAGCCATTGTCCAAAGGCTTTCTAAGCCACAAATTTCATGTAAGAAATTTTGAAGCATTTTTTGTCCAAATGGAGTATGTTCAACTTCTGGGTGGAATTGAACTCCATAAAGATTTTTTTCTTCATTTTCCATAGCTGCAATTGGACATACCTCTGTATGTGCTATTATTTTAAATCCTTTTGGTGCTTCGCTTATGTAATCTGTATGACTCATCCAACAGATATCTTTTTCGTTTATTCCTTTAAATAATCTTGATGAATTATCTAGGTTTATTTCTGTTTTTCCATATTCTCTAACTGGAGCTGTTGATACTTTTCCACCTAAAGTGTGAGCCATAAGTTGATCTCCATAACATATTCCAAGTACAGGAACCCCTAATTCAAATATTTCTTCTGAAACTCTTGGAGCACCATCTCCATATACACTGTTTGGTCCACCTGTGAATATTATTCCCTTAGGATTTTTTGCTTTTATTTTTTCAATTGTGTAATTATATGGTATTATTTCACAATAAACTCCACATTCTCTTACTCTTCTTGCTATTAGCTGATTATATTGTCCACCAAAGTCAACAACTAAAACTAAATCTTTCTTCATGCGCTCCTCCTAGATACTTTTTTAAATATATTTTTTATTCTATTTATAAATAAATTATATCATATTAGAGAAAAAATTTCTCCATTAATACGAACATTTTTATTTTTTTTAAAATTATTCTTCGACTTTTGTATTTTATAAATTTTTATTCATTCATTAATATCTTAAAATACTATAATTATTTTTTACTTTATAATTATTTACTAATGCTATAGTTTGGTGCTTCTTTTGTCATATTAATATCATGTGGATGACTTTCTCTAAGTCCCGCTGATGTTTGAACAACAAAAGTTGCTGTTTCATATAAAGTATTTAAATCTTTTGCTCCTAAATATCCCATTCCGGCTCTTATACCTCCAAGCATTTGGAATATTGTATCAGCAACGAATCCTTTATAAGCTACTCTACCTTCAATTCCTTCTGGAACTAATTTTTTATTTCCTGATTGGAAATATCTATCCTTTGAACCACAAGCCATAGCTCCAAGTGATCCCATACCTCTATAAACCTTATAGCTTCTACCTTGATATATTTCTACTTCTCCAGGTGCTTCATCACATCCAGCAAATAATGAACCCATCATTGCTGCACAAGCTCCAGCTGCTAAAGCTTTAACTATATCTCCTGAATACTTTATTCCACCATCTGCGATTACTGATACGCCGTATTTTTTAGCTACCTCAACACAATCCATAACTGCTGTAAGTTGAGGAACTCCAACTCCAGCAACAACTCTTGTTGTACATATTGATCCAGGTCCTATACCAACTTTAACACAATCAGCTCCAGCTTTTATTAAATCTTCTGTAGCTTCTGGTGTAGCAACATTTCCCGCTATAATTTGAAGTTCTGGATATTTTTCTTTAACTCTTCTTACTCCCTCTAATACACCTCTTGAGTGTCCATGAGCTGTATCTATAGTAATTACATCTACCTTAGCTTTAACTAGAGCATCTACTCTATCCATCATATCAGCAGTAACACCAACTGCAGCACCACATAATAATCTTCCTTGACTATCTTTAGCTGCATTTGGGAATATCTTTGCTTTTTCTATATCTTTAATTGTGATAAGTCCTTTTAAATTACCTTCGCTATCAACTAGGGGAAGTTTCTCTATCTTATGTTTCTTTAATATTTCCTTTGCTTCATCTATTGTTGTTCCTTCTTTTGCTGTAATTAATTCTTCTGAAGTCATAACATCTTTTATTTTTTTTGAGTAATCATCCTCAAATGTTATATCTCTATTTGTAAGAATTCCAACTAATTTTCCGTCAACTGTTATTGGAACTCCTGATATTCTATATTGACCCATTAATTCTTCAGCATCTTCAAGTGTATGTTCTGGTGATAAAAAGATTGGATCTGTTATTACTCCATTTTCTTGTCTCTTTACCTTATCAACTTCTTTAGCTTGAGCCTCAATGCTCATATTTTTGTGGACTATACCGATTCCACCTTCTCTAGCTATTGCTATAGCCATTTTTGATTCAGTTACTGTATCCATACTAGCACTTAATAGTGGTATATTTAATGTTATTTTTTTTGTTAATTTAGTTTTTAATGATACTTCACTTGGTAATACCTCTGATTTATTTGGAACTAATAATACATCATCAAAAGTGTATGCTTGTTTTAATATTCTAGCCATATTTATTTCCTCCCCATTTAACTTCTACTAATTTTATGTATAAAAAAAACACATTAACTTCCTTAAGTGAAGTTAATATGCCATGTTATATTAGTATATAAGTATTATACTAATTTGGTATATTAAATCCACTCATAGTCAGAAATTTAAGGTTTCCGGTAGATACTCCTTGCCATATTCAAGGTATATACGAGTTTTATTTATGCTTTCTAAAATTAAATTAAACTTATTATAAATTACATTTTTTTTAAAGTCAATAATCTATTTATAATAAACTAATTCTTCATTTTATTGAAAACATATACATAATTATTTTCCTTATTTTTTAATAAATTATTCAAATAAAACAGGCATAATCCAAAAATTATGCCTGTTTATTATTTTACTCTTAATACATTCCATCCATTCCCATTCCACCTGGAGCCCCTACTGGCTCTTCTTTTTTAGGAATATCAACAACAGCTGCTTCTGTTGTTAAGAAAGTAGAAGCTACTGAAGCTGCATTTTGAAGTGCTGATCTTGTAACCTTAGTTGGATCTACTATACCAGCTTTAATCATTTCTTTATATTCTCCTCTTAATGCATCATATCCAATACCTGATTCACTATTTCTAACTTTATCAATTATTACTGAACCTTCAACACCAGCATTAGTTGCTATTTGTCTCATTGGTTCTTCAAGTGCTCTTACTATTATATCAATACCAACTTTAGTATCATAAACATCTGATGTTAATTCTGATACTTTATTTAGTACATTAACGTAAGCAGTACCACCACCTGCAACTATACCTTCTTCAACCGCTGCTTTTGTTGCATTTAAAGCATCTTCTATTCTAAGCTTTCTTTCTTTTAATTCAGTTTCAGTTACAGCACCAACTCTAATTACTGCTACTCCACCTGATAATTTTGCAAGTCTTTCTTGTAATTTTTCTTTATCAAACTCTGAAGTTGTTTCTTCAAGTTGAGCCTTTATTTGATTAACTCTTGCTTTTATTTCTTCTGAATTACCTTTTCCATTTACTATTGTAGTATTATCCTTAGTAATTTTAATACTTTCTGCTTCTCCTAGCATATCTAAAGTTACTTCTTTTAAATCTCTTCCAAGTTCTTCTGAAATAACTTCTCCACCAGTAAGAACAGCTATATCTTGAAGCATTTCTTTTCTTCTGTCTCCAAAGCCTGGTGCCTTAACAGCTATACAAGTAAATGTTCCTCTTAATTTATTAACTACTAATGTAGCCATAGCTTCTCCTTCTATATCTTCAGCTATAATTAAAAGTTTTCTTCCAGATTGAACTATTTGCTCTAATATAGGAAGTATTTCCTGTATGTTTGTAATTTTCTTATCAGTTATTAAAACATATGGATTATCAAGAACCGCTTCCATTTTTTCTGTATCAGTAACCATATACGCTGATACATATCCTCTATCAAATTGCATACCTTCAACAACATTTAATTCTGTTCCCATTGATTTTGATTCTTCAACAGTTATAACACCTTCATTACCTACCTTTTCCATAGCATCTGCAATAAGTGTTCCTATTGTTTCATCAGCTGCTGATATAGCTGCAACTCTTGCTATATCCTCTTTTCCGTTTACTGGTTTTGAAATTGCTTTTATTTCTGAAACTGCTTTTTCAACAGCCATATTAATTCCTGTTCTTATAAGCATTGGATTAGCTCCTGCTGTTACATTTTTTAATCCTTCTCTTATAATAGCTTGTGCTAAAAGTGTAGCTGTTGTAGTTCCATCTCCAGCCACATCATTAGTCTTTGTAGCAACTTCCTTAACAAGTTGTGCCCCCATATTTTCGTATGGATCTTCAAATTCAATTTCTCTAGCAATTGAAACACCATCGTTAGTTATAAGAGGTGATCCAAATTTTTTATCTAAAACTACATTTCTTCCTTTTGGTCCAAGTGTTACCTTAACAGTATCAGCTAACTTATCAACACCTTTTTGCATTGATCTTCTTGATTCTTCTCCAAATTTTATCATCTTAGCCATAAAACATCCCTCCTATTCAACTATTGCAAGTATATCTTCTTGCTTTAAAATTATATATTCTTCTCCATCTAACTTAACTTCTGTTCCTGCATATTTTGAGTAAAGTACTTTATCCCCAATCTTTACTTCCATATCAACTCTTTTGCCATCGCAAATAGCTCCAGGACCAACTGCAATAACTTCTGCCTCTTGTGGTCTTTCTTTTGCTGTACCTGCTAAAACTATTCCACTTTTTGTTTTTTCTTCTGCTTCTAATCTTTTTATAACAACTCTATCTCCTAATGGTTTTATAGCCATTAAAAACCCTCCTTTTACTTTTATTTTGTTAGCACTCTATAATCTCGAGTGCTAATTATAATACTATATTATATTTTATATAAAATAAATTCAAACTCTACTTAAAATATTTTTATCCAAATTTTATTATTTATTCCTAATTATATTGATTTAATTTTATTTTACTTTAATTTTCTCTAAATTTCATAATTTTATAAATAATTACTTCCTATTTAAATTTATACTCTCAAATTCATTTATTGTATCATTATCTATAATTGATTTTTTACAACCTGAATTGTTTAATTTATTAAATATAGATTTAGCTCTAATAGATGGTACAATTGTTCCTGCACCATTTATACATCCACCTTCACACATCATACCTTCAATAAAATTACCATTTAATCTTCCAATCTTGGCCATTGCCATAGCCTTTTTTATCTCATTTCCACCTGCTACTTTTACAGGATTAAAATCTATATCTATATTTTTATCTATTATATAACTTTCTATTGATGAAGTAAGTCCCCCATGCATCCCAAATCCTCTACCAAATATAGATGCGTCACAAACTTCTTCATCTTCACATTCCCAAGGATTAACATCAAATGCATCAAATAGCGCTGTAAGCTCTTCAAAAGTTAATACATAATCTATAGCATCCTTAACCCCCTCCTTTACTGATTCACTTTTTTTAGCCGTACACGGTCCTATAAATACTACCTTTGCATCCTTATCTCTATTTTTAATTAGTCTTCCAGTAGCAACCATAGGTGAAACAGTATTTGATATATTTTCTTTTTGATCTCCATAAAGTTTTTCTATATATGTTAAAAATGCAGGACAACATGAGTTAGTCATATATTTTTTTCCTTCATTTATTCTTTCTTTAAATTCTTCGCATTCATGAATTGTAACTCCATCAGCTCCGCAAGCAGCTTCTATCATATCAACAAATCCTAATTTTTTAATTGCACTTTTTATTTGTCCATAAGTTATTTTAGCACCAAACTGGCCTGTAATTGCAGGTGCAACTACTGCATACATCTTTCTTTTTCTAGCAAGTCTTTTAGCAACAGGAACTATTAAACTCTTATCTGATATAGCTCCAAAAGGACATGCTTGCATACATGCACCACAATTTACGCATAATTCTTCTTTTATTACAGCTTTTCTATCTTCTTGTTTCATAGTTACTGCTCCTGTTGGACATGCCTTTCTACAAGGCCTCATAACTTCTGATACAGCATCGTAAGGACAAGCTTTTTTGCACATTCCACACTCCTTACAAAGTTCTTGATTTATATAAGCTCTTCCACTTATTACTGTTATTGCTCCAAAGTTACATGCCTCTTTACATTTGTGTGCTAAACAATTTCTACATGAATCTGTAATATTATATTTATTTATTGGACACCTATCACAAGCAGCCTCAATTACATATATTATTTGTTCGTCTGGTCTTATATCAATAAGCTCACCATCTTCTATATCTCCATTAGAAAGAAATCCTGCTGCAAGTTTTGCCCTTTCTTGAACTATAGCCCTTTCTTTATATACACAACATCTATAAATAGCTTTATCACCCTTTATAATCTTATAAGGAATTTTCTCTATCTCCTCTTTAGTTAACATATCTCTTTTAGCAAGTTTTGCTACCTCAGTTAAAACTTCATGTTTTAACTTATTTAATTGAGTTTCAAATTGAAACATAAATTAACCCCCAAATTAATCATTGCCATAATATTTTACCATATTTTGTAAATTAAATAAATAGTATTTTTATCTCTTAGTAATTTCTTCTTTTGATTAGAGTAATATTTATTGATATAATATTAATAGGATATTAATATAAATTTCTTTATAAAAGGAGGTATTTATTTGATAACTAGATTAACTTGCGAACTATGCGATAGAATAGTTCCTGAATTAACGGAACATCATTTAATACCTAAAGAAAAGGGTGGAAAAAACTTAGATACTGTTATGCTTTGTACTACATGCCATAAACAAATACACGCTTTGTATACAAATAAAGAACTTGCAGCAAGACTTTTTTCAATTAATAGACTTAGAAATGATGAAAATATTAAAAAATATCTTAATTTTATAGTTAAGATTCCCGGAGATACAATAATACCAATTAAAAAATGTAAAAATAGAAGAAAACGTGCTTAACGTTAAAATATAAAAAGGACTAATTAAAAAATTAATTAGTCCTTTTTACTTCCTAATCTATTTTTATATTATTCTCTCTTGCATAATAAAAAAGATATTGTTGTGCAAATCCTGATAAACCCTTAAACTTATCCCTTGCAAATATTCTTATCTTATTTAAAGAACCTTCTTCTGCATTATAAAAATGCATCATCGCTCTTTTAACCCAAACATCAACTGGAAAAGCTGAATATTTGCTCATTGAAAATAACATTATACAATCAGCAACTTTTGCTCCTACCCCTTTAAATTCTTGAAGAGCTACATGGCATTCATCATCAGTTAATGATGTTATTCTATCTAAATTATATATACCATCACTATTTTCTAAATCTTCATTTATTCTATATACAGTATCAACAATATACTTACTTCTAAATGAAGCTCCAGTTTCTCTTATTTCATCTTCTGTAACATCCTTTAACATCTCTGGAGTTGGGAAAGTATAAAACACTTCTCCATTATACTCAATTTTTTCTCCCCACCTTTCACTTATTTTCTTTATAGTCTTTTTAATTGAAGGTATACTATTTCTAGCTGATATTATAAAACTTATAACAAGTTCAAATGGATCTTGGTTTAAAAGTCTTATTCCATAACCAAAATCAACTGATTTTTTTAATATTGCATCCTTTGAAAGTTCTTCTTTTATTTTGCTATAATCTCTTTCTAAATCAAAATATGTAAGCCATATATTATTAAAATCTTCTTTATTTGAATTTAAAATAGTAACTTTATCTCCATCTTGCACTACTTCTATAACCCTTCCGTAAGCTATTACTATGTAATCAAGTTCTGATTTTTTTTCCCATCTAAAACATTGTCCACACTCTAATATTTGCTTTATATTGAAATTTTTAACTCCTTCTAATATAACTTTATTATCTTCAAAAATAACTTCTTTAAAATCCATATTATTCTCTCCTTTTCTTATCTATTGTTTTCATTTACTATATCATCCAAAATAGATGCTGCTGTTTCTATAATAAACTTACAACTTCTATCATCATCTTCTCTTTTATGCTTTATATCTATGCAATTTAAGCTTTTAAATTCTTTATAAAATCTATTCATGAATTCTGCTGAAAGCTCCCTAACTATTGGACTTTCATGCCCCCTATCATTAGTAAAAATAATTCCAATAACAGCTATTGCTCCTGTTGCAGCACCACATGAAGAACCAATCCCCATTCCTCCTCCAAAAGATGCCATCATTTTAAAAGAATTTTTATTAAGTCCTAAATTATATTCTTCATTTGCAGCATATAATATACATTCTGCACAATTTAAATCATGTTCTATATTCCAAAACTTTAACGCTTTATCTATAAGCAAATTTAACACCACCAGTAATTATTATTCTCTAATTATATTTATTAATTATATCACAAATATTTGTTTATTTTATATCTTATAATTTATTAATTTTATATTTACACAAAACCTTAACTTAAGTTTTACAAATACTTTATAAGGAACTATTTTAATAATTAATACCATTTTACAATATAAATATATTCTAAAAAAACAGACACTTATTTAAAGTGTCTGTTTTTTATTATTTTATAAAGTATGTATTATTTCCTGATATCCATTCATTAATATTTTTTTCAAGTTCAACATTTTGATTAGCTATTACTTTTATATATTCAGGTTTCCACTGATCAGTTATTTTTGTAAACTTACTTTTTCTAACCCACATTTTATTTATATCATTATATTTTATATTTTTATCTTTAATCTTTAATGTATATGTATCTTCAGCACCTTTAGCAAAATCATCTCCCGGATTATCTAATTGCCATTCTTGCTTGCTTCCATCTTTTGTTTCTATACCAAAGTAAATATAATCATCAGTTCCAGCATCCTTTTCATTGGCTGTTTTTATCATTACAACTAATTCACTTAAATTTTTATCAATTGAATCACTATTGAAAGTTACATCATGCAAAAATCTATATATATATCCTGCTGTTCCCTTTTGAGTGTTAGATAAAGTTATTTTAGCTGCATAATCCCAATCATCCCAGCTACAACTCATATTAGCATGGCTATAATATAATGATTTTGCTTTTTTAGCAAAACCTCTACAATATTCTTTAGACCAAACATTAAATTCCTTCTCTTTTATAATACTTTGATAAAATTCTTCATTTGTTTTACTTCCTGAAGTTTCTATTTTATAATTTTCTTTTCTTTCTTCTGCAAAAGTTTCAAATTTAACATGTCCTAAACTATCAACTGCAGTAACATTTGATGGATGATATGGTGTATCTATATCACCAAAATAATGCATAGCTTCCCCTAAATAAAAAGCAGCTTTTTTATAATTCCCCTTTTTCCACTCATTTCTTGCTAAAGCTGAACATTTTCTTAATTGTGATTCCCCCGTATCTGGTATTGAATAAGCTAAATACCATTTATTATCTTTTGTAAAGTTATTTTCTGTATCTGGATCCCAAAAATGATCTTGATATAAATCATACTCATTAGGATCATAATCTGGATATGTAGAACCTAATTGCAATTCATGTAAATTACTCTTTAATATGTTTAAATTTTTTCTTATTATTTCTGGTTCATTATTTGACAAGTCATTCTCTAGAACTTTAATTGCTTGAGTAACTATCATAGAATGGGTTCCTGTCCCATCAATTTTTCCATCCCAAGCATAAGCTTTAATTGTACTTCCAATCCAAACAGAACTCGTGAGCAAAATAAATGCTAACCCCTTAAATAATTTTTTATTCAATTTTTTACACCATCTTTCTTCATTTGTTTTTTAATTTATTATAAATAAATTTCTATGTAAAGTATAATAATAAATTAAGGAGATAATAAATTTATTATCTCCTTATTAAAAGTGTAGTTTTATCAAGTGTAGTTTTTAATTGTGTATAAAATAAGTTATTATTTACTATAATCGAAGAATCCTTTTCCTGTTTTTCTTCCAAGCCATCCAGCTCTAACATACTTTCTTAAAAGGCTTGATGCTCTATATTTATTATCCCCTGTTTCTGTATATAAAACATCCATAATAGCAAGACATACGTCTAGTCCTATTAAATCTCCTAATGCTAAAGGTCCCATTGGGTGGTTAGCACCATATTTCATAGCTGTGTCTATATCTTCTGCTGAAGCTATTCCTTCTTGAAGGATAAATGTTGCTTCATTAATCATTGGAATTAAAATTCTGTTTACTACAAATCCTGGAGCTTCTGCTACTTCTACAGGCTCTTTTCCAATTGCTACTGATAATTCTTTAACTGCATCAAAAGTTTCTTGGCTTGTAGCTATTCCTCTGATGATTTCAACTAGCTTCATTACTGGAGCTGGGTTAAAGAAGTGCATTCCGATAACTTTATCAGGTCTTCCTGTAGCTGATGCAACTTCTGTTATTGATAATGATGAAGTATTTGAAGCTAAGATAGTTTCTGGTTTACATATTTTATCTAACTCTGCAAATATTTCTTTTTTAATTTTCATATTTTCGATAGCAGCTTCTACTACTAAATCACAATCTGCAGCTAAAGCCATATCAGTTGTTCCTGAAATTCTGCTTAAGATTTCTTCTTTAGCTTCTTCAGTCATTTTTCCTTTAGTAACTAGTCTAGTAAGATTTTTGTTGATTCCTGATAATCCTCTTTCAACAAATTCATCTTTTATGTCTCTAACTATTACTTCATAACCTTTTTGTGCGAAAGCTTGAACTATTCCAGCTCCCATTGTTCCAGCACCTAAAACAAATACCTTTTTCATTTTCGTACCCTCCTAAAATTCAAGTTGAAAGTTATTATTTTACTTCTTTGAACTGAGCTATAAGCTCTGGTAATACTTTATTTATATCTCCAACTATTGCATAATCAGCAATTTTCATAATTGGAGCAGTTTCATCTTTATTAATTGCTATAATCATATCTGAATCTTGCATACCAGCTGCGTGTTGAATAGCTCCTGAGATACCACAAGCAATATATATATTTGGTCTTACAGTTTTACCAGTTTGACCAACTTGGTAATCTCTTTCTATCCATCCTTTATCAACAGCTCCTCTTGAAGCTGCTACTGATCCTTCTAAAACTTCTGCTAATTCATGTAATTTTTCGAAGTTTTCTTTGCTTCCCATTCCTCTACCGCCAGCTACGATAAAGTTAGCTTCACTTATATCTACAACTTCTTTAGTTTCTTTTACTATTTCAACAACTTTAGTTCTAATATCAGCTTCAGTTAAATTAACTTTAACTTCTTCAACCTTAAAGTTTGAATTTTTTTCTTCTACTTTTGCAAAAACTCCAGGTCTTACTGTAGCCATTTGTGGTCTATGATCTGGACAAGCAATTGTTGCCATTAAGTTTCCACCAAATGCTGGTCTTGTAGCTAAAAGATCTCCATTTTCAACTACAACATCTAATTGAGTACAGTCAGCTGTTAATCCAGTTGATAATCTAGCTGCAAC
>NZ_JAUNLM010000060.1:0-4508 GCF_030532265.1 Clostridium sp.
TATCTAACTTCCCATCAACAGGAGCTTTTACAGTGCAGTCTTCTATATTTTTGTTTATCTCTTTTATATTTGAATTTACTTCTTTTAATTTTTCTTTATCAACAGTTATTTTTTCCTCAATCTGAGCCAAAACTGTTGTTTTACTTTTTTCTTTTACTATATCATTAGATTCATCTATTTTATCTAAATTATTATCTAAGCTTTTAATATTTTGATTTATTTTATCTATAGAGCCTTTTATTTGGACTTCTGTATCACTTTCTAATTTAGATAATTGATCTTCATTACCTTTAATTTCTCCTTCAACTTGAGTAATTTGCTTACTAGTTTCTTCACTTGAATTATTTCCTTGTAAATTTTCTTCCAGTTTTTTCAGTTGCTCTAATTTACTCTCTATAACTTTTCTTGAAGAAATATAACTATTATACTGATCACTAAATAAAGAACCACTTTCATTATAGTTTTTCTGATCTTTAACTGATTTTAATAATGTCTCTAAGTTATTTTTCTCATCCTGAAGGTCTTTCTTAGATTCACTTATATTATCTTTATCACTTAATGGAACCTTATTTCCAGCTACATAGCTTTTATATTTATAATAATATTCCTTTTCCTTACCATTATCCTCAAAATAATTTGTATTGTCATTTATACTATTAGTTAGCTTTTTTAAATTATCTATGTCTGTTTCAAGGTACTCTTTACTATCTTCTAACTGTCCTTTTTTATCTTCTAAATCTTTAGAATTTATTTTAAATAGAACATCTCCCTTAGAGATATTTTCTCCATTTTTCATATTAATTTCTTTTACTTCGCCTGCTATAACATTAGATATTGCATAAGTTTCATTATATGGTCTAACTATCCCAGTGGCTTTTACTACAATCTCTTTTTTACTAAACCAAGCCCATAATAAAAATATAACTATTAATGCAAGTACTATATAAATAAAAATACTCGTAAATTTATTTGGCTTAGACTCCATAACCTCTCTGCTGTCACTTAAGTTTTCTATATTATCTATTTTAAACTTCAACTTTTACAACCTCCTTAACTTGAATTTCTTCAACCTTATTTATTTCTGGAAGTTGTTCTTTCCAAAGTTCATAATACCTACCCTTTTTCTCTAATAATTCATTATGTGAACCTTCTTCTTTTATCTCTCCTTTTTCTAAAATATAAATATTATCACATCTCATAATTGTACTTAACCTATGCGCAATTATTACAGTTGTCATTCCTTCACTAAATTCGTGAATAGTCTTTTCTATAGCTTTTTCTGTTATAGAGTCAAGATTACTTGTAGCCTCATCCATTATAAGAATTTCTGGTTTTCTAAGAATTGCCCTTGCTATAGAGAATCTTTGTTTTTGTCCACCAGAAAAATTCGATCCATTTTCTTCAACTAATGTGTTATATCTTAATGGAAGTGAATTTATAAATTCATGGATCTGCGCCTTTTTACAAGCTTCTATAATTTCTTCATAAGTTAAATAAGGATTTCCAAGCATTAAATTTTCTATTATTGTTCCATTAAATAAAAAAGTTTCTTGTGATATGTACGCTATTTTATCTCTCAATGCTTCGATATTTAGGTCTAATAAATTGTAATCATTTATTATAATTTCACCCTTTTCGCATTGATAAAAATTAAGTAAAAGTTTTGCTAAAGTAGTCTTTCCTGATCCACTTTCCCCTACTAGAGCTATTCTTTGTCCAGACTTTATGTTCATGTTTATATTCTTTAATACTAAACTTCTAGTTCCGTATCTAAAATCTACATCCTCAAATTTTATATCGCCCTTTAAGGACTCAGGATTTATTTTCTTATGTTCTTCTTTAGATTTTTCAAGCTCTAAATCCAATATTTCACTTAATCTTTCGGCAGCTACTACTGCTGTTTGTAATGTAGGCTGTAAATTGATTATATTTTCAATTGGTGTTAAAAAGTATGCTAATAAAGCATTAAAAGTTAAAAGTTCACCAAAAGATATTTTTCCATTTAGTACTTGAACTGTACCAATCCATAAAATTGCTATTGCAAAAATACCTTTTACTCCACTTTTTAGTGAAACCTGTATGTTATTTATTGTTCCATTTTTAAATATAGCTTTTATAAGTTTTATAAATCTTTTTTCTGTTTCTAGATTTACTTCTCTTTCTGAATTAAAAGCCTTTATTGTTTCAATTCCGTTTAATGATTCTACTAAATAAGATGTTAACTTAGCATTACTCTCCATAGTTTCTCTATTAACTTTTTCTATATTATTTTTAAATATAAAAACTATTATTCCATATAAAATTAAAGGAATTATTGTAATCCCAAATAGCAATGTACTTTGAGAATATAATATAAAACCACCTATTAATACCATTAGTACATCTATCATCATAGTTAAAGTTACTCCAGATATCGCATCTCTTATTTTAGATGCATCATTAAATCTTGATATTATTTCACCAACTTCTCTAGTTACAAAAAAGTTCATTGGAAGATTAACTACATGATCATAATAGCCAAGCATTAATGGTATATCCAACCTTTGTCCCAAATATATTAAAAGTTGAGTTCTAAATGCCTCTAAAATAACTTTAAATAAAGCTAAAACTATGAATCCAATTGAGAATATAGCTAGAGATTGTTTTAGATTATTAGGTACTATATCATCTAATAAAAACTTGAAATAAAATGATCCCAATACCCCAAATATAGTTATTAATATTGATGCTAAAAATATATTTACTAATAATCCCTTTTGAGGTTTTACTAAATCAAAAAACCTTGAAAATACACCTTTAACTTCATTTCCTTCTTTAAATTGTGCAGTTGGAGTCATAATTAAAAGAACCCCTGTCCAAATAGTAAAGAAATCATTTGGCTTATATTTAACAATTCCTTTAGCTGGATCTGCAACAATTATTTCTTTTTCACTTATTTTATGTATAACTACATAGTGTAAAAATTTATTATCTATAACTACATGAGCTATAGCTGGTAGTGGTATTTCACCGAATATGTCCTGTGGCTTACTCGATTTAACTCCTTTTGCCGAAAATCCTAACTTTTCAGCTGCTTGTATAATTCCTAAAGCACTAGTTCCCATTTTATCTGTTCCTGCAACTTCTCTTATCTTAGATATTGGATACTTTAAGCCATATGTCTTACATATAGTAGCTAAACAAGCACATCCACAGTCTTTATAATCATGTTGCTTTATACAATAATATCTTTTCGTCATAATTCCCCCTAAAATAATACAATAAATTAACATTAAAGGGAAATTATGTACTTTTTTTGAATTTATTGTATAATTTTATTCAATTTTTGAAAAAATACGTTTTTTTGTTATATACTTATTTAGTATTTTTCAAGGAGGTATTAATAATGAATTTAAGTGAAAATTTTGAAAATCTTAATGAAGACTCATTAGAATTAATCAATGGTGGCGGATCTGATAGCGTTTGGTACTGGATTGGAAGTAAATTAGGAAAAGCTGCTTATGATACAAGAAATGATGTTTTCTGGGATTAATATTTAAGGGGGAAATTTTTTATGAATACATTAAATTTAGAAGAATTAGAAGCCATAAATGGCGGAATAAGTGGAAAAACTGTGTGGAAAGGACTTATTTGGCTAGGAGGTCATCTTCAAGATATTTCTGATTTTGGACATGGTTTTGTTGATGGAATAAAGTCAGCAGCTTCAAAATAACTATAATTATAATTAACTATAAATTCCAAAGAACATTAAAAATTCTCTGGAATTTATAGTCGAATACTATTAAAAAGGGGATAAAATGGACATAATAAAAAAACTAGACAAAATTTTTTTAAATTTGAAAATACATAACTTTATAATAATAATTATATTACTAGGTATATCGAATTTTCTCTTTAATCTATTACCAAATTTACTCTTTAAAAATGTATATGTAAATAACTTTAATTCTCCAACCTCCATAATATTAAATTCTATCTTCCTACAAATATATACCATTTCTATTGGTCCTTTTCTTGAAACATTTATTTTCCAATTCTTAATTATAAAAATATGCAAAAATTTATTTAAAAATTATACAGTTGGATTTATATTATCTATAATATTATTTTCACTCTTTCATAATTATTCACTAGAATATATATTTTCAGTATTACCTGCTGCTATATTTTTTGCATATATATTTATTTTGTATGATAAATATAAAATGAATCCATTAATACGATTAACTTTTATACATTCTGTATTTAATTTAATTCCTTTGCTAGTAATTAAATTTATAATATAAAAACTTAGTTTAAACAATAAAAGAAAGGTCTATTAATAGACCTTTCTTTTATTATTCGCTCTTATTAATGTACTCTTACTTATTCCTAAAAGCTCTGCTACTTCATTGTAGCTGCTATTTCCACCATTTACAGTAAGCATACTTAAAGCATTATTTAATTGCTTATCTGTATACTTCTTTGGTCTTCCTTCCTTAAACCCTTCTTTTGTTCTAGCTATTGCT
>NZ_JAUNLM010000060.1:4608-12084 GCF_030532265.1 Clostridium sp.
TTTTATCATTCATTTTGATACTAAGTTATGACACCTTTCTATATATCTATTTTACATAAACTTAAGAACGGTGTCAATACTTAAAATTTATGAAACTATGATTAAAGTTACACTTTTATACAAAGCATCTATATTATAAAAATATTTACTAAATAAAACCATTTAATCTATAATTTAAAGTTAGGAGGTGATAAAAATGATAGTAAGTTTACCTTTAAGATTAACTGAATATGGAAATCCAGGATATAGAATTCCTAGATCAGTTACTATAACTTATGAAGACGGAACTCAATTAAATAATATTCAAATAATTGATTCCTCTATTACAATTATGCCGTTTACCATGCCGATGTCTAGTGGGTATGATTCAACTGGTACAAGAATAACTAATATAGTTGGATTTGATGGAATTAATTTACTTAAACATTGTCCTTCTTGCGACTTAGACAAACCAACAACTGATTTTGGTTGGAGCGGAAGAGTTACTACTAGAAGAAGAGACCAAAGTGAATGTAGCAATTGTAGAGCTTCTTATTAAAAAAAGGAGTAGATATTTTCTACTCCTTTTTTTAATACTATAAATTTTCAATTAAATATTCTAAAGCACCTTTTTCAACCATATCTAAGTTAAATATATGTCTCATATTATCAAATGCATCTCTTAATGGCTTTTTAGATGTATTCCACCCTAACCCATCAGTTATCCAACAAAACTCAAATCCATTAGCCTTCATGTATTTATCCAACTTAGTGAATTCATTAGCAACAGTCTTTAGTTTTGAACCTCCACCATTATAATAGTTAACTTCAGCAAGTAACAATTTTCCATTATTATTTATAGCAAAATCATATCTTCTAGCACTTTTATCTGTAGGTACTACAATTCCCCACATTTCATTGATTTCTTTAACTGTGGCTTGTGTTTTGTATTCCCATCCATGTTTATTACATATTTTTTTTACCGCAACCTCTACTATATCTTCCATAGCAGTTCCTGTTCTGTTTTTTCTAGCATTGCTATCTAATCCAACTTCAACCCCAAGCACATAATCAACTAAGCTTTTTATTGTCTTATCTTTAAATAAGTTTAATAAATTAGTTTTTTTCAAAAATTCTATCGCATCATTTAATTCTTTTTCATCTAAATCATCTTTTCTAGTTCTTTTTTTACTAAAATCAAACTCTTTAAAATTCATTAAATCAGCTTCTGTAGGTTCTAAAATTTTAAAATCTTTATCTCTACTAGCTACCAATATAGGGAAAACATTTATAACCTGCGGATTTTCAGCAATTAGTTCTTTAGCTTCTTGTTCTATATTTTCTTTTCCTATTAGGTAATTTAATATATTTAAAGATTTTTCAACTGACTTCATATTTCCAATTGCTTTTTCCCAATTTACAAAATAATCCCAACCCTTTATAGTATCCTTAACATCACAAATTAAATGTTCAAAAACTTCATCTGCATTTTTAAAATTCAATTTTTCTTTATAAACATTTGAAATATCTTCCAATTTCTCATCATCTCCAATATAAACTCTATTATCTTTTTTATAGTTAGTAATTAATAATTCTGATATTCCACCTCTATCAGCTCCTTTAGAATTTATAAAACGATTAGCGTATATTCTTTGTATATTAAAGCTTTTGTACATTTTTTCAAAAAAATCATCATTTTTATTTAAAATTCTAGGGTCTGAATTACTTAGCATTAATTTAGCTCCTAATTCTGATAACTTAGTATAAAAGTTTGCTAACTCTTGTTGTGAATCATCATTGAACCCACCTTTATTATAGGCACTAAAGCCACCTATAGTAACAGGTCTATAGGGCGGATCGAAATAAACAAATGTTTTTTTATTAACATACTTTTTCAACTCAGTATATTTTAAATTTAATATAGTTACAATTAATTCTCCATTATCATTTCTTTTATTTAATAGACTTGAAATTTTTCTTAATTGCTCTTCATAAAAAATTGTAGGATTCTTATATTTTCCTATTGGAACATTAAAGTCTCCTTTTGAATTCTCTCTATATAACCCATTAAAGCAAGTTTTATTTATAAATATAAAATAAGCTGCTAACTCTATTTTACCTACATCATTACTATTAAACTTGTCTCTTATCTCATAATACATTTTCTCTCTATCTTCAGATAGCTCTTCAAAAGATAAATATTTTTCTTTAATATCATTTAATGATTCAATAAGTAAATCAATATTATCTCTAATAACTTCATAAACATTTATTAATTTTGAATTTATATCATTTATTATATATTTTTCAAATCTATCAGAACTTAAAAAATCTAAAAATACTGCTCCAGCTCCTACAAATGGTTCTATGTATGTTGTTAAATTATTTATTTCTTCTGGTAATTCTTCTATTATGGTAGGAATTAATTGAGTTTTACCTCCTGCCCATTTTAAAAATGGTTTCATTCAACTTCCTCGCTTTCTTTAAATTAAAAACTTTTTTATTATATCATTAATTTTTATTAATTTAAATTAATAAATTGCTTATTTAAAATATACAGTATAACCTATTTTATTTTCTTTATAATATATTCAACATTTAAAGCTATAAAATAACAAATACAAAATACCAAAAAATCTTATAACATTATTTTTATATATATTAATTAAAAAAATGAAAATGGTTTATAATATATAATAATTAAAGGAGGTTTCTATGAATTACAATTCTTATTCTGATAAAAATTTAAATAAAAGTCTTAATATCTTTTTTAATGAAGATGATGGTTTATTTAAGAATTTCCGCTTAGAATATTTAAATATATTAAACACTAATATAGATAACAAATATTTAAAAAATTTCACAAATGAACCTTTTCCCTTAGAATTTAATTTAAATACATCATTAGGTAAAAGTATAAATTTTATAACATATATTGATATAGATAAAATTTATAAAATTTTAGAAGAAAATAAATATAAAATTATGAAAATTAACTTAAGCGAAATAGATATGATACAACCATTAAAAACGAATGGAGTACCAAGAATATTAAATAAGCCTATATTATTATTAGATGGAGTATTTAATAATATTTTCATTCAAGAAAATCATTACTATTCAATAGATGGAAGAAATAGAATAAAGAATGCTTATTTAAATAATCAAAAAGATATTGAAGCATATATAGTTAATGATGAAATAATATTAAAATGTGCAATAAATAATTTAAACAAACTAGCATTAGAAATATTATTAAAATACAATTATTACTTCGGAAGAACATTTTAATACATTAAATTTAATTTTTAATCTTAATTTAAATATGTTCAATTTATATCAAATTGAACATATTTTTTATCTTTTGTAATAATAAATAAACTAATATTTATTATTTTTAACTCTATTTATTGTTCCAACACTAACATTATATTCTTTAGCCAATTTTCTTTGAGATAAATTGCTATTTTGTATGTCTTTAACTTGTTGCTCTGTTAATTTTTTATTTTTAACTCCTCTAAAAACTATATATCCGTTTAATCCTTGTTTTACTTCTTTACACGTTGGCTTTAAACTTCTTAATTTTAAAATTTCAAGTTCTTTATTAGTATAATTATAACTATTAGGCTTTTTTGGTAAAATATAAAATCTTTGAAAAAATTGTTTTAAACTTTTATCATCTTTTAAAGTAATATTATAAATTTCTTTATTATTTTTATTCATATAATCTATCCTTTATATGCTCAATTTGTAAATATTATAACATTAATTTATTATAAAGTATTATTAAAAAATTTTATTGTATTAATAATATTTTATAATATTGAACTGGAACGAATGAGGGAGGCAAGGACGCAGTTATTCCCTTATTAATAGATATAGGCTATATCTATCAATAAGGAAATAACTGCATTATACTAAATACTGAACTGTATACTCAGTCGGTCGGCTCATCTGCACCCTATCTGTTACGTGTTAATCACCTACTAGCTTTCTACATTACGGTTCTATCCTAATGCTAATCTTCTAGTAGTTCCCGAACAACTATGTTCCTAGAACTCCCACACCTGACCTTTACGTTGTCATCACGCTTATACCCATAACGCCTAAAGATAGGGATTAGGCTCTATGCTATGGAGGTTCACTTTCTGCATTGGCTGAACTCACCCTTAATTTATAGTTTCCAGCTTAACTCACAGTAAGTATTTGCGTTATCACAACGAATTTTGCTTACTATGCTCCTATTTTAGTTATAGGCAACTATTACTGTTTTAAAGTCAGTAATTACTAACCTTAACTCTTTATATTAATCTAAATATAAAAAGCCTTTAGTATTTGCAATACTAAAGGCTTGAAATTTTCTTTATAATCTTGTATACTCTATTCATAACTTGAATAAAGTAAATTATAAAGTCTTTCTAACATTTCTTTATGTATTGCCGTACATACTGGAATTGGCTTATATATCTGTTTGCCGACTGATATATAAGAGTTGAAGGACTTTTTTATTTTATTTTAAAACTTGTCCTAATTTTACCACAAAACTAATACAAATTCTAATACTTTTTTATATATATATATATAAATTTTAAATTACTTAATAATTTTTTTAATGTCTCATATTCAATTTAAAATAATGATACAAGGCATTTCTTTACCTCTTATTTATGCTTATCCATATATTCTAATATAGCATAACTAAAAATTTCTATAACTTTCTTATCCTTATGATTTTTTAAATATTTATCTAACTGCTCTTTTACTTCTGTATAAAGTCTTATACTTTTAGTTGATGTTTCTCTGGTATTATTAATAATATACCTTTTTTCATCTAAATTTTTAGTATAACTCTTAATTTTATTAAATTCTTTTTCTATATTGCTTAACCTTAACTCTAAATTTATTATTTTAGTATTTCTTTCTGTATCTTTTTTAGTATTAAAATTGTGTATGTTTATATTTCTTTTAGTACTCTTATTTGTATTGTTATCTATATTATTGTTTTTATTTACCTCTAATATTGTGTTTTCTTTTGTATTAGTTATTATATTATAATTTTTTATCTTTTCATATATCCTCAATTCTTTATTAAACTTATAACCGCCTCGTTTTAATCTAGTCTTAACACTACTATTTCCCCATCCCATACTTTCTGCAAACTTATTTACACTCATACCATTTTGCAATGAGTTATTTACCAGTTCTAATAACTCACTTGTTTTTACCTCACTTATATCCCTCATGACTTAACACCCACTTAAATATATTTTTAATTGTAATATATTTTGTATTCTATATAGTATTAAATTTCCCTTTTCTTTTATTATTTTCTCTTATTAATGTACTCTTACTAATACCTAATAATCCTGCTACTTCATTATAACTTTTATCTCCACCATTTACAGTAAGCATTGATAAAGCATTATCTAATTGTTTATTTGTATACTTCTTTGGTCTTCCTTCCTTAAACCCTTCTTTTGTTCTAGCTATTGCTTTTCCTTCTTGGGTTCTTTCAATAATCATGTCTCTTTCAAATTCAGCAAAGCTAAAAAATATGTTTCTTATAAGCTTACTTGCTGCAGTATTATCCATTACTCCTATGTTAAGTATATTAACTCTAATACCTCTCTCTATAAGTTTATTAACTAGCTCACTTCCTTGAGCAATACTTCTAGCAAATCTATCTAACTTAGTAACTACTAACATATCTCCTATCTTTAATTTATCCAATAACTTATTAAATTCTGGTCTATCTGTTTTGCATCCAGTAAAACTATCTGAATAGATCTTCTCACATCCATTTTTCTTCAATAAATCTATTTGACTTTCTAAACTATTTCCGTCCTTAGCTTGTCCTCTTGTACTTACACGAGCATATCCATAAATCATTTTTTCACCTATTTTTTATCATTCATTTTGATACTAAGTTATGACACCTTTCTATATATCTATTTTACGTAAGCTTAAGAACGGTGTCAATACTTAAAAATTTAGGCACTTAAATATTTACCTTATTTCTCTAATAATATTTATAAACTTAACTTTTTTAATTTACATAATATTGTATTTATTATTTATATACTTAAAATATTATTTTTAGGAGTAGATTTATGGATAAACAATTATTTGAATTTATAATTAGCCAAGGAAGTTTTGCTGTATTATTTTTATACTTATTATTTTATGTTTTAAAAGAAAATAGTAAAAGAGAGGAGGTCTATCAAAAAGTTATTTCTGAATTATCTGTTTCATTGCCTAATATAAAAAAAGATATAGAAGAAATTAAAAATAAAATAAGTTGAAAATACTATAAAAATAAAAAAGCCAGTAGGATTTAACTTTCCTACTAGCTTTTTTAATATTTTGAAATCTAAATCATTATTAATTCCAATTACCATATACTATTGTATTAGTGGAACTCGTAGCTACTCCTGTATTAATGAAGTGACCTTCAAGGTTACGTACAAAATGTCCTCCCCCATTTGGAATATAAGCTTTTTTTATTGCCAAATTCTGTTTCATACTATCTCCTGTTCTAGCATCATCTGCTGGGATAACCATACATCCAGTGTTAAGACTATCCATAGGAGCTCCATAAGGAGAATATATTTGCGCTTTACCATCAATTTTAAAATGATAACCGGCAGTCGAATTATGAAACCTATAATTCATCCAGTTAGCTATTGGAGCACTATCCAAGATATATCCTTCCCCAAATTTTCCGCTACTATTTAGAAACCAAATTTTTTTATGCCTTTTTCCACTTATTGTTTTATATTCGAAAGAATAAGTGAATCTTTCCTTGTGATATAAAGTACCTATCTTGCTACCACTTGAATTAACTACATTAATATTTTTCCCACTCATATTTATTCCTAAAAATGATGCTGCCATAAAATTATCTCTCCTTTATTTTTAATTTTATTATAAACACATATAGTAATAATAAAATTTAAGTAAAAATGTAAACTTTAATCTTTTTAAAATTTTGATATATAATAATAAACAATAAATTAAAAAGGATTTTTTATAAAAACTCCTTTTTTAATTTATTTAATGCACGTAATTTAGTCTGATTAATAGATTGTCTTGATACTTTTAATTTTTGTGATAAATCATTTACGGAAATACCCTCAAAAAAATAGAGTATATTATATAATTTTCTTTCTCTGATAAATTAGACAATGACAGAATTAAATCTATTTCTTCAATACATTTGGATGATTTTTCTTCTTTAAAATATTTGTAATCAAGCTCCAATACGGATGAATCCTTAAAATTTTTTTTACTTAAATTAATATATTTATTTTTTATTGAAGAATTTATATAAGATATAACATATTTATCTTCAGTAAGTTTATTTAAAGGAATTTTATTTACTATTTTTATAAAAAGTAAATAAAATTCTTGCATAGAGTCTTCAAATGATAGCTTAGAAGCATACTTTTTAAATAAAGGAGTAAATTGTAATATAAGATTTTCTAAAATTATAGGATT
>NZ_JAUNLM010000061.1:0-5156 GCF_030532265.1 Clostridium sp.
TATATTTTAATTTATATATTAAGTTTTATTTTAAGTTATAAAGTTTTAAGTTAAAGTAATAAGAAATTTTAATATTTTAAGTTAAAGTTTTAGATTATTTATATAAAATATTATGAATTTATATAAAGTTTTTTTGTATTAATAAAATTTATAATTAATATATTTATTTAAAGGATTACAATAATATTTCAATTAAGCATATAATTTAAATAATATACAAAAAGTGTAACTTAAAATCGTATTACCTTTGAAGGGAGAGTTAATAAATGAAAAAAGAAATTTTAAAAAATCAAATTAAAAGCTCAACCAAGAAAGAATTAAGTGATTTAGTAATTAAAAATATAAATGTAGTTGATGTATTTCAAAGTGATACATTTATATGTGATGTTGCAATAAGAGATGGATATATAATTGGACTTGGAAATTATAATGGAAGGGAAGAAATTGATGGAACTTCAAAATATATAGTTCCAGGACTTATTGATGGACATGCTCACATAGAATCTTCTTTAATTACACCAAATGAATATTATAAAGAAGCATTAAAGCATGGAATAACATCAATGGTAACAGACCCGCATGAAATAGCAAATGTATTAGGTGTTGAAGGTATAAAGCTTATGATGGATTTAAGTGAAGATGTACCTTTAGATTTTTATTTTATGATTTCTTCTTGTGTTCCATCAACAGATTTTGAAGATTCAGGAGCAAGAATAGAAGCAGAAGATTTAAAGGATTTATATAATAATAAATTTGTGCTTGGACTTGCTGAAGTTATGAATGCACCAGCTGTTTTTAATTGTGATGACAAAATGATAAATAAATTTTTAGAAACTAAAAATAGAAATTTAATTGTTGATGGACATTGTGCAGGTTTTAATGAAGAAATGATAAATGCTTATAGAGTTTGTGATGTAAAAACAGATCATGAATGTCATACAAGCAAGGAAGTTATAGATAGATTAAGACGAGGAATGTATGTCCTTATGCGAGAAGGAACAGTAGCAAAAAATTTAAAAGAGTTATTAGCTTCAGTTAATATATACAATACAAGAAGGTTATGCTTCTGTACAGATGACAAGCATATTGACGATTTAATGAAAAATGGAAGTATAGATAAATCAATAAAGATGGCAATTGATTATGGAATAAAAAAAGAAACAGCAATACAAATGGCAACATTAAATACAGCAGAATGTTACGGTTTAAAGGATAAAGGGGCAATAGCACCAGGATATGTCGCAGATTTTGTAATATTAGATAATTTAGAAAACTTTTCTATAAATTCAGTATATAAAGATGGAACCCTTGTAGTTAAAAAAGATAAGTTAATTTATGATTGTAGTAAAGAAAAGAAAACTATAAATATTAAAAATAGTATTCATTTACCTAATATTTCTCTAGGTAGTTTTAAAATTGACTTAAAGAATAAAAAATATATAAATGTTATAGGACTTATAAAAAATAGATTAGAAAGCAATCATTTAAAAATACAAGTTGATAATTTAGAAAATAAAGATGAATTTGTAAGTAGCACAAAAGATGATTTATTAAAGGTTGCAGTTATTGAAAGACATAAAGGAAGTGGACAGATAGGTCTTGGAATTATAAATGGACTTCAAATTAAAGAAGGTGCAATAGCAACATCAATAGCACATGACTCTCATAATATTATTGTTACAGGAAGCAATGATAATGATATGCTTCTTGCTGTTAATGAACTTGAGAGAATTGGTGGTGGAATTGTTGTTACAAAAAATAATAAAGTTTTAGCAAGTATTCAACTTGAGTTTGGTGGAATAATGACATTAAGAGATACAAAATATGTGTTAGAAGATCTTGAAAATTTACATGAAGCAGTAGGTAAAATAGGGCCAGAAATTGATTTTAATCCATTTTTAACATTATCATTTTTAGCATTACCAGTAATTCCAGAGCTTAAAATAACAGATAGAGGTTTATTTGATGTAAATAATTTTAAGTTTATTAACGCATCTTACTAAGTGTTATATAATTATGAAATATATATAAAATTTAGGTAAAAACCAATATGTAAAGGATAAATTTACTTATAATTAGAAGTAAGATATGTACTTGTTTACTTTTAATATAGGAGATGAATTATAGATGATGGAAAATGATGTTAGATATTATTTAAGTTTATCCAAGGAACCATTTAAATATGATGAATATATAAAAATATTAGAAGATTTAAATAAAATATATAATGATTTTTCTAACAACTTAAATGTAGATGCTAAAGTTTATAATATAATAAAAACTAAAGATGGTATAACACTTAAGATTATTTCAAATTCTAATGATATAAACTTATATTCATACCCAACTTATAATTTTGAATTTAAGGTTGTTGATGATGTAGATGAATATATGGATCAAAACTTTAAGGAAAATGTTAAAAAATATGATGCTTCTGATATAAAATTTATAAAAGATGGTGGAGTAATTGTAAAATCAAGCCTTGAAACATTAGGAAAGGTTTTAAAGGTTGAAAGAGATACACCAGAAGAATATGATTCATTAGAAGAATATAATTTAAATATATTTATATCTGAGCTTGATAATTTATTAGCTGAAATAGATATAAAAGATTTTATAATTTACAGCAAGCAAAAGAAAAATTTTTATGTATTAAAAGATGGAAAGTTTAGAGTTCATAGTCTTTATTCACGTTCAGCAGTTCAGTATGTTACAGAACTTATAGACAGCACATATGATTTTGTAAGAATAACTAACTGTGAAAATGTAGAAGAATATTTAGGAAGATTAATAGAACCATTTGAAGAATCAGAAGATGTATTTACTGAAAGATTACAAGATATGGTTGATTTAAAAAATAAATTTATGAGTTTACTTTATTGTGAATTAAATGCAGTATACAATAAATAAAATTAAAGTATTAATAATATATTATTTTTAATAATGAAATTATACTTTTAAATTATAATATAATAAGTAATTTAAATATGAATTATAAAAAATATACAAAAACCAGTAGTATAAAATTCTACTGGTTTTTGTATGTATTAATTTAATTAATATTGGTTTTAAAAATTTTTTTGAATTTATTATTATAAATGAAATAAAGTTTTATAATATAGATGAGCATAAATTATATGTATAAGTATAGTAAATTATCCAATAATAAATTTATATATTTAAATAGGAGAATTATTATGTTGTTAGATAAAGATTATTTTCAAAAAGATGCATTATATTTAGCAAAAGATTTACTTGGCAAAATTTTAGTTAGAGAAGTTGATGGAAAAATAATAAAGTCAAGAATTGTTGAAACAGAAGCTTATATTGGTAATGGAGATAAAGCTTGTCATGCTTATAATGGAAGAAGGACTAAAAGAACAGAAGTACTTTATTCAGAAGGTGGAATAGCTTACATTTATCTTATATATGGTATGTATAATTGTTTGAATGTAGTTACAGGAATAAAAGAAGAAGCTGAAGCTGTATTAATTAGAGCATTAGAACCTTTAAATGAATTTGATTATATTTCTAATAAAAGATTTAATAAAGATTTTGATAACCTTACAAATACACAAAAATTAGCCCTTACAAATGGCCCAGGAAAGTTATGCAAAGCTTTATTAATTGATAGAGAATTAAATGCAATTAAGCTTTATGAAAAAGGAAAGCTTTACTTAATAGATGATGGATTTAAAGATTTTGGTGTAGTTAAAACAAAGCGAATAGGAATTGATTATGCAGAGGAAGCTATTCATTTCCCTTGGAGATTTTACATAGAAGGAAATAAATATGTTTCTAAAAAATAAGATAGACAAAAAGCCTATCTTATTTCTTTTTCCATATAAATTGTAATTTAGTAAGTAACTTACCTGTATTATTACTTGTAATATTATGAACAGTTGTAATTTCATCATTTTCATTATTAACTATTTCGGATGTAATATGTAATGTGTCCCCATCAGTTGTTTCTTTTTTGAATAAAACTTTAATATTAAATAATCTATAATCATTTAATATTGTTCTTGGTAGAGTATCCATTGCCATTTCCATATATTTAACATTATTTACATGACCATTAGCATCTATATCACTAAATCTAATTGGATAATCTTTTATGTACTCTTCATTTTCAACATTTTTAATATCATCTAAAGGTGGAACTTCTTCTAATTCTCCTGAAATTCCATATATCTCACATTGGTCTTGTGAAATTTTTGTTGGACGTCTCTTTTCAAAATCTATTAATATAGCTGTTGAAACAACTTCTCCTATAATTTTACCTTCGGAATTTTTTATAGTATTTTTTCTGTAACCATAAAATTTCTTTGAACCTAAAACTGTAGTATCAACAGTTATAGTATCTCTAAATTTAGGATACTCGTATATTGTCATATCATATTTTAAAAGAACCCAAACGCATTTATTATGCACGAAACCTTCTTTAGTTTCTCCTAAATAGTCTGATTGTGCTATAACAACATCCCATAAATAATCAGCAAGAGTTGAGAATTTACATTTATGTTCTGTATCAACATCAAAAGCATTTATTTTATATTGTTTTTCAAAAGCTGTACTCAAAATATATTGCCTCCTTATAATTTTGTAAATATCAATAATAAATATTATAGCACAGCTTCGGAAAATATGTATTTTTTGGAATATATTAATAGTATAAATATATTTAAATTAAAAAATAATATTATGTAGTGGAATTTAAAATAATTTATATGTAATTAAAGTTTTATAATAGAGCCTGTAAACTTTTCACTGTTTGTAAAATTTAAAATAATATATGTAATTAAAAGTTTAAAGATAAATTTGAATTTTTGATGTATAATAAAAATATAATTAAATTTAAAAAATCCTTTGATAAGGAGTAGTAACTAAATTTAGGTTCAACAAAGAGAGCTTTAGGTGGTGGAATTAAGGCAAGAAAGAATTTAGTGAATGGACCTTTGAGGAACAAAGTGAAATTTTATTTAAAAAATATATTTTTAAATAAAAAAGTATCTAAGTGGTTGGCTGCACCTTACAGCAGATAGAGTATGTTAGTACTTGAAATTGAGTGGTATAGTTTAAAATTTTATTCTATACAATTTAGGTGGCAACACGGATATAATCTTCGTCCTATTTTTTAGGGGCGAAGTTTTTTT
>NZ_JAUNLM010000061.1:5256-12031 GCF_030532265.1 Clostridium sp.
TTTAAAAAGACTAATAACTTGAATTAATAAAAAATAAGGAGATGGAATTAATGAGTAAAGAAATAATATTAACAGGGGACAGACCAACAGGAAAGTTACATATAGGACATTATGTTGGTTCTTTAATAAACAGAGTAGAGCTTCAAAATAGTGATAAATATAATAGTTATATTATGATTGCAGACCAACAAGCTTTAACTGATAATGCAAGAAATCCAGAAAAAATAAGAAATAGTTTAATTGAGGTAGCTCTTGATTATTTAGCTGTTGGAATAGATCCACAAAAATCAACTATATTTGTGCAATCACAAATACCTGAGTTAAATGAGTTAACTATGCATTATTTAAATTTAGTTACTGTTTCAAGACTTGAAAGAAATCCAACAGTTAAAAATGAAATAAAAGAGAAAAATTTTAATATGAGTATTCCAGCTGGATTTTTAATTTATCCAGTAAGTCAAGCTGCAGATATAACAGCCTTTAAGGCAACAGTTGTTCCAGTTGGAGAAGACCAATTACCTATGCTTGAACAAACAAGGGAAATAGTTAGAACATTTAATCAAACATATAACAAAGAAATTTTAGTAGAACCAAGAGCTGTCCTTCCAAAGAAAGGTTTAGGAAGACTTCCAGGCATAGATGGAAATTCAAAAATGAGTAAGTCTTTAAATAATGCAATATATTTATCTGATGATGAAGATACTATAAAGAAAAAAATTATGTCTATGTACACAGATCCAAATCATATAAGAGTAGAAGATCCAGGAAATGTTGAAGATAATCCAGTATTTATGTATTTAGATGCTTTTTGTGAAGATAAAATAACATTAGAAAATATGAAAAATCATTATGAAAAAGGTGGTCTTGGAGATGTTAAAATAAAAAAATATTTAAACGAAGTTATGCAAGAAAAGTTAAGACCTATAAGAGAAAGAAGAAAAGAGTACGAAAAAAATATTGATTATGTTTATAATATTTTAAAAACTGGTAGTGAAAATGCAAGAGTTATAGCAAGTGATACATTAAAAGAAGTTAGAGATGCAATAGGAATAAATTATTTTAAATAATAAAATAATCACATATATATAAGAAGATAAAAATAAAAAAAATTTCTAATTAAAAGAAATATAAATAAAAGAATTTAATTAAAAATAAATTTGTTTTTTATAAAATAAAAGCTAAGAGAGGAAGGATGATAGTAAAAGGTAATTATAGGTTTATACTCTCTTAGCTTTATTAGTTATTATTAGTTTATAAGTGATATTTATTGTTAATAAAGTTATTAAGTGAATTTTTAATTCAACTTATTTTATAAGTTTATAACTTGAAAATTTTCTAATAGGAGTAATTTATAAATGTTTATATAGTTTTACTTGCATATATGTTTTTTTCTACATCTATAAATACTTTTGCAATAACCTCATAAGCTTGTCCCCAAGCTTCTAATACTTCAGCTGTTGCATCTTCTCCTAAAACATCCTTAATAGCTCTTAAAAGATTTTGTCCAACTATTGGATAATGTTCTGGTTTAATGTTAGCATTACAATGCTTTTCTCCAATCTTTTTTACTGCTGGAAGTAAAACTTCTAAGTTATCTATATTTTCAGCTGCAGCTAAAATAGTCATAGCCAAAGCTTTTGGTTGTTCACCTGATTTTTGTCTATCCATATTAAATAACAGTTTAACTTCTGGATTATTTTCAAACATATTTTTATAAAAAGTTTTAGTAATTTCTAATCCATGTTCCTTTAATGCAGGAACTGTACTTTTAATTATATTTATTGTATTTTTGTCTAGCATATAAAGGTCTCCTTTTAATATTTATTATTTTGAAATAATTATTATCATTTCATGAAATAAATATAGCACAATAAAATAAAATGTGCAAGTAAAATGCACATTTTATTTTATATATTTTTTTTGATATAATTTTATATAGATTTAATTACTAAAGGAGATAAAAAATGCAGTTATCAAAGTTTACAGATTATGCGTTTAGAATGCTAATATATTTGGCAAAAAACGAAGAGAGAATTTCAGTAATAGATGAGATGTCAGATGAGCTTAATATATCAAAGCATCATTTAAAGAAAATAGTTAATAAGCTTGCAAAAACTGAATATATAATATCTTTAAAGGGAAGAAATGGCGGATTAAGACTAGGGGTTGAGCCTAAAGAAATAAATTTAGGTAACGTTCTAGTTTTAACAGAAGAAAATTTAAATTTAGTTTCTTGTATGGGAAATAGTGATATGTGTCCATTAATTAAAGATGATTGTAAGCTAAAAGTTGTTATATCAAAATCATTAAATACATTTATTAAAGAAATGAGCAAATATACTTTAGAAGATATATTATAATATAAAATTAAAATGTAAATACTGTATTGTATAAAAACTTAACTTGGAGATGAGTTATTATGAAAAAAACATTATATGATTACATAGATAAAATAAAGAAATTACCTATAAAAGCTAAGTATACAAAAGAAGAACTTTTAACTAAAGATTTTTTAATAGAGGAAAAAGATAATATTGAAATATATTATGTCCCACATAATGAATACATGAATAAGAAGGCAAAAATATTTATAATAGGAATAACTCCAGGATTTCAGCAAATGAGTACAGCAATAGCAGAGGCAAGAAAAGAACTTGAAATAACAAATGATATAAAAGAAATTCAATATAAGTGTAAAGTTGCTGGAAGATTTAGTGGTTCTTTAAGAAAAAATATAATAAGTATGTTAGATGAAATAGGACTTAATAAAGTTTTTAATTTAGATAGTTGTAGTGAACTTTTTTCTGATAAAGATTATTTATTACATACAGTATCATTAATCCCTTATTCAGTATTTGTAAAAAAGCAAAACTATTCAGGTCATACTCCAAAATTAATTAAAAGTGATTTTTTAATGAAATATGTTTATGAAAATTTTATTGATGAATTTAAAAGCTTAAATCATTTTAATGATATATTATTAATCCCACTTGGAAGAGCAGTCGAAGAAGTTTTATGTAAATTAGAAGATGAAGGCGTAATAAGTAAAAATCAAATACTTAAAGGCTTTCCACATCCATCAGGAGCAAATGTTAATAGAGTAAAGCAACTTGAAGAAAATAAAGAAGAATTAACTGAATTTATTTTAAATTGGAGCAAAACAAAGTATTTAAATAAGTAAACATATAAAGAAGTACAATATAAATTAAAGAGATAGTATATAAAAATAAACATTATATAGAAAATTATTATATAGAAAAGAAGTAGCATATAAATTAATGTCTTTTAATTAAAGAATAGACAAAAATTTTAAGCTACTTCTTTTTATATGAATTTTAAATCATTTTTATATTGATTATTGTACATAATAATGTATTATAAGTATAAAGGTAAAGGATAATTATTATTAATAGAAATAAATTGTTAAGGCGAAATTTATCAAGATAGAAATTTATATTAAGGTTAAAAAACAAATATAAAAAAACAAATACTATTTTATTTTTTTACCTAAATGAATAAAAGTAAGAGTAAAATTTTAAAATTAAAATATTTATTATTTTATTACTTATTATACTTTCAAATTAAAAATATAAGATTAGAACACAATAAAATATTAATTTAAAATATAAGATTAAATTTTACATATAGAAAAGGAGATAAGATGGAGAAAAATTTAAGAGAAACAGGCTTTAATTTTGAAAATAGTTATATAAATCTTCCAGAAAAGTTTTTTACTATACAAAATCCAAGTAATGTACCTGCACCAAAATTAATTATATTTAATGATTCTTTAGCAGAAGATTTAGGATTAAATTCTGATGTTTTAAAAAGTGATTATGGAGTAAATATATTTTCAGGAAATGAAATTCCAGAAGGAGCAGAGCCTATTGCACAGGCATATGCAGGACATCAATTTGGACATTTTACAATGTTAGGTGATGGGAGAGCTGTATTAATTGGAGAGCATATAACACCTAAAGGAGAAAGATTTGATATTCAACTTAAAGGTTCAGGGAGAACACCTTATTCAAGAGGTGGAGATGGTAAGGCAGCACTTGGTCCAATGCTTAGAGAATACATTATAAGCGAAGCAATGCATGGACTTAATATTGAAACAAGTCGTAGTTTAGCAGTAGTTACAACTGGTGAAAAAATAATTCGTGAAAACTACTTAGATGGTGCTATATTAACAAGAGTTGCTAAAAGTCATATTCGTGTTGGAACCTTTCAATACATTTCAAACTTTGGAAGTTATGAAGAACTTAAAGCTTTAGCTGATTATACTTTAAATAGACATTTTAAAGAGGGATTAAACAAAGAAAATCCTTACCTTTATTTATTAGAAGAAGTTATAAAAAAACAAGCAAGTCTTATTTCTAAGTGGCAATTAGTTGGATTTATTCATGGAGTAATGAATACTGATAATGTAACAATTAGTGGAGAAACAATAGATTATGGACCATGTGCATTTATGGATACTTATAATCCAGATACAGTATTTAGTTCCATAGATGTTTCAGGAAGATATGCTTATGGCAATCAACCAAACATTGGAGGTTGGAATCTTGCAAGATTTGCAGAAAGCTTACTTCCACTTCTTCATAAAAATAAGGAAGAAGCAATAAATATAGCTCAAAAAGCAATTTCAAATTATCCAGATATTTATAAAAAAACTTGGCTTAATGGTATGAGAAAAAAACTTGGAATTTTTAACGAAGAAAAGGATGATGAAACTTTAATAGATTACCTTTTAAGCATAATGTATAAATACAAAGCTGATTACACTAATACATTTTTAGAATTAACATTTAATAAAGTAGAAGATAGTGAGCTTTTTGATAAAGAGGAATTTAAAAACTTTTATAAGTTATGGAAAGATAGATTAAGTAGACAAAATCAGTCAATGGAAGAATCAATAGAACTTATGAAAAATAATAATCCAGCAGTAATTCCGCGTAATCATAGAGTAGAAGAAGCATTAAAAGCAGCAACAGAAAATGGGGATTATAGTGTAATGAATAATTTAATTAAAGCTTTAAAAAATCCATATGCACATACAAAAGAACAAGAAGAATATGCTAAGTTACCTGAAAAGAAAAATTGCAATTACAAAACTTATTGTGGAACATAAATTATATAAATATATTTTATTTATAGTTTAAAAAATTTAGTTTTAAATATTAATATTAAATAATTAAGAAAACATATACTTTAACTATTTAAAAGCAATTTAATATATATTAATTACTGATTCTTTTAAACAATCTATAATATCAAATAATTTGGCAAAGTACTTAAACATATCTTAATCAATAATATTAAATAATTAAAAGGCTGTCTTAAAATAGACGGTCTTTTTTTATTTAACTTATATTTTGAAGATATTATAAATATTGTGCAAAAAAATAATCAGCAGTAAGTTTAAAAAGAAATATTAATTTATGAGTTTTAAAGGTGTATTGTTTTTATTTTTATAAAATTTATGTAAAATATAAATAGAAAAAATTTAAATGTAGAGGAAGTAAAGAAAATGGGAACAAATATAAAAAAAAGATATCCAACCTATTTAAAAGAGTTTAAATGTATAGGTGGAGCTTGTGAAGATAGTTGTTGTATTGGCTGGAATATAGATATAGATAAAATAACTTTTAGACAATATTATAAAGTTAAAGATGAAAAAATGAAAAAAATGTTCCAAAAAAATGTACATAATAATGAATATAAAACAAGTGATGATGTAGATTACGGACAGGTAAAATTAAAAAAAGATAAGAGATGTCCTTTTTTAGATGAAAAAAATTATTGCATAATTCAATCAAACTTAGGAGAAGAATATCTTTCAAATGTTTGTACATCTTTTCCAAGAATATTAAATAAAATAGATGGATTTTATGAAATGTCACTTGATGTATCTTGTCCTGAAGCTGCAAGAATACTTTTATTAAAAGAAGAAGGAATTAAATTTTCAAAGTCAGAAGAAACTTTAGGTAAACATATAATATCAAGTGAAGTAAATACAAAGGATAAAATATTTAATAATTCACCAGTAAAATATTTTAAAGAAATAAGAGATTTAAGTATAAAAATAATTCAAAATAGAAAATTTGATATAAATGAAAGACTTTATATATTAGGTGAATTTATAAGCTCATTAGAGGAAGAGGTTTCTTATAACTTTAAGGGAGTAAAACAGTTTATAGAAAATTATAATATAAATAAAATGAGAGATTATTATGGAAAAGATAATATGAGCTATATTATATCATTAGACTTTTTTAAAAAAGTAATGAAATTTTTCAAAAACTTTAGAGAAGTGGATAGTCCTTTATTTAAAGAACATACAGAAGATATAATTAAAGCTTTTAAATTAAATGAAGATGATAATTTAAGTAAGTATTCAAAAGAGTATATAAAAGCTTTTGAGGACTATAATAAAGAGTTTTTATATAAAAATAGCTATATTTTTGAAAATTATATAGTTAATTTTATTTATAATTATATGTTCCCATTTTCAGAGAATGACTCAATGTTTGATGGATATATAATGCTTTTAATGAGATATTCACTTATAAGATTTTATTTAGTTGGTATGTATTTAAAAAATGAAACTGCTTCGAAAGAAGAAATTGTTAAGTTTATTCAATTATTTTCTAAGGGGCTTGGACATCATAAAAATTATTTAACAGATATGTTAAAGTATATTAAAGAGAAGGAATTTGATAATTTGGAGTTTTGTAAAAATCATTTAGGACTTTCAAATTTTAATTTTTAAATA
>NZ_JAUNLM010000005.1:0-7899 GCF_030532265.1 Clostridium sp.
TCATCTTGATTAGTTTTAATTTTATCAATATCTGATTCTTTAATTTTATCTTTATAATTTGCTTTTACATATGCTATCTTTTCAATCTTTAATGTTGGCTTTTTTACCGCATAAAGTGCAAGCCTTGTAATACCGCCGTTATTACACCATTCACTTGCTAACATATCAATCATATGACTATTATTACCATATATATTTTGTTTAATTATATCAGTTACATCTCCTAAAACAACATTGCCTTTTCCATCTTTATCTAAATTATTTAAATCAGCATGCCATCCATCTATTTGACTACCTAAATTCAATCTATTATATCCATGTTTATACGTATCATCACTTCTACCTCCATATCTTTCTGTTGATAAATCTTTATATATAATATTCTTACTAATAAATTCTCCATTACGTTCTTTATCTCTAGCAATAATATTTATTTTTCTAGTTCTTTTATCATTTTTATTAAATGATGGAGGGGTTGCATAATTTATTTCTGTAGAATGTTCATCAACAAAGACTGAAACGAGATCATTAACTCCTAATATCATATTTCTATTTGGCATAGCTAAATAAAACTTATATTGATCTATATTATTTAAATCTATTCCACTATCGCTTAAATTAAAAATTCCTCTAAACATATACCAATCTTGAGTATTATATTGTAACTTTGGATCACCAATAGACTGCCTCCAACTTATTGAATCTTTATTATCCCATACTTCATTTCCAGTTATAGGTAAGCTAACAGGTTCTTTTCCATTAGATTCTTCTGGTTCAAACCACTTTTCTAAATTTCTATAATCTATAGTATATACCTTACTATCATCTGCAGTAACCATCATAGGAGTTCTTAAAATTCCTCCTGTTTTATTTATATAATCAAATCCTTCCTTATTTATCCAACTTTCTTTCTTTATACAATTTTCAGGGGAAAGTAATCTATTCCTATTAATAAAATCAAAATAATTTGCTGCATATATTTGATCCCTATTGCTTTTTATATCAATACTTGAATCTACATAGTACATATCATTTTTAGACCAATTTAAAGGAATTTCTATAATACTGTCTTTATTATACATATTTTTATTTTCTGCTGAATTTGCTATTACAGGCATATTACCTGAAAATACGGAGGTTATTAATATAACAAAAGCAATAATAATTCCTATAAATCTTTTTAAATTACTTTTATTTTTTATATTTATATTCATATATTTTACCTCCTTTATTTTTTATTATAAGATTCTATAATATTTTTTAATTTCTTACATAAAGAATTATCTGTTTCTTTTAATTGCCATTTATCTTCAAGTTCTTTTTCATTAACTTGAATTGCTTCTGATGATACATTAATTATTAATTCTCTATTTTTATACTTATCTTTTTCATCGTTTGGTATATTATTTTTTAATTGTACAGACTCTAATAAGCTGTTTGTTGTTCCTCCTGATTCTAGTATCTTATTATAGTAATAATATCCATCATCTTCTTTAATCCAATTCTCACCTAAATTCTTGTCAAAATTTAAATTAACTTGATTTGATGCAGAAACTATATTCCCTATAGTATTTCCATTTTCATCTTTTTCTTGCCATTGTGGTGTTATTATCACTCTTACTAAAACTGGATTTTTCCCTGTATTTTCTATACATACTTTTTTCTTTACTGCTGTAGTAGATAGGTTTTTTACTTGATCTGAATTCTTATCAAAATCTTCATTTATTTTAGTTTGTATACTACCAAAAGAAAATTTATTTTCATTTTTTTCTTTACTTGTAAAATAAGCTAAAGACATAGTAGTTGTTATAAAAACTAAAAATACTCCCAATATTAATAATACTTTCTTTTTCATTTTAGCTCACTCCATTTAATCTTTTGCCTTACTAAAAAATTTCATTATTATTTCCTCTTTTTTTAAAATAAAAATTCCTATTGAAGCAATTAATATACCTATAAAACAAAAATTTTCGTAACCAGTTTTAGGTAAAATACCATTCATTTTTTTATTATTTAGATTATAATTATTTTCTTTATTAATCATTTGCTCTGGAATTTTTATACCAGTAAATATCCATTCAACTTCAGCATATTTATTTTTGTACTCATTTCCGATTGTTTTTCCATCAAATACAGCCTCAGCTTCAAGCTTTTTTTCTTCTCCTGGCTTAACTTTACCAAGAAAAATCTCATTACTTAATCCATTTTTACTAGCTATTGGACCATTATATATAATATTGCCATCATACTTTACAATTAAATTTATCTTTTTTAATAAATCATATTTTTCTCTTCTAGTAACTCTTTCAGCTCTTACATATATATCATAAGAATCTTTATGAGCATTTTTAAGAGTCATTGTTCTTTTTACACTATCCCCAGGAAGCATATTATATTTACATAAAAAAGGTTCATCACCATTAACAAATACTATTCCATTAGCATCTCCTACCAATTTAACATTAGGGGGAAGCACCTCTGCTGCCTCCCCCTTAATTCCAGTAAGTAATATAATTGATAGGGTTAATACAAAAGCTTTTAAAATATTTTTCATATATTATCACCCTACTTTTATATTTATTTAATTATTTAGATACTCCGCCTAAATCTTTAATAGCTTGAGGTGCTTCTTTCCATCCATCACTTACAGCTCCATTTGATGCTTGTATACCATCTGCTGTAACTATAACATTAAACTTTAAGTTTTTATAAACATTATCTGCTTTTTTATCTAATGTAACACTATTTAATAATGCATTTGTTGTAGCTCCTGGTTTAAGAATTCCATTATAATAATAAGTTCCTTCTTTTCCATCAATCCACTTTCCTTCTGAATTACCTAAGTTATCTCCAAAATTTAAATTAATTAAACTTAAATCTAATTTTTTAGCATCTTTTGGTGTATTATCTTTTGAACTATCATAATAAGTTATATCTTCCAACTTAATATTATTTCCATTAGTATCTTGTCCTATTTTAGTAGTAACCTTATATGAGTCAACTTTATCTCCTCTTGAATTTGTCCAAACTGTTTCTAATTTTACTTTTACAAGTTGATCATATTGTGCTTTACTATCAACCTTTACAAGTTTTTTTACTTCTGTTCCTGGAAGTACTTTTTGAGCAGTTGTTTTATCAAAATCTTCGTTTATATCTATTCCTGAATTTGCATTGCTTGGATTATCTGTTGATACTGTTGAAAATTTATTTGTTACACTGTCTTGTGATGTAAACCAAGCTAATGATCCTATTGATAATGATGCCACTACTGCGACTGCCGCTATTGCACTAATAATTTTTTTCTTTTTCATTTGTTAATCCTCCGTTTTACTTTATTTTATATTTTTAGAATATAATGTAAGGATTAGCTAAGAAAATAAGCTAATCATGTAGAATTAGCCGGTTGCACTACTAGCTCCATATGTTCCAAGTGCCCATATACAGAACATACTTCAAAGCTTCTATAAAATTTTAGTTTTAATTGCATTAGTCTTAATTAATATATTTTTATATAAAAAAAGACTAATCTATATTTAAAATAATATAAATTAGTCGGTTGCACTACTAGCTCCACATATTCCAAGTGCCCATATACAGAATATGTTTCAAAGCTCCTAAATTTCATTTTTATAATAAAATGTTATCATTTAGTTTTTTATTATACAATAGTTTTTATATTTATTTTACTTTATTAACACTTTATTAAATTTATCAATAAAATATATTTTTATTATTTATTTCTAACTTTATCAATAACTGTACTAATACCAAATAAGGCCAAAATAAATATTATTACTATAACTAAATTTCTTTGAATAAATTGAGATATATTTCCTAAATAAGGTACATGGAACATTACCTTTCCTATAACTTGCATATTTTTAACTGGAATTGGATCAGCTGTATTATTTGCATCTCCTTTTGTTATAAATTCAGTTCCATTATTTATAACCTTTTGCACTCTATGAGTTGTTATTGTCTTTCCTGTTGAGCCTCTAAATGTTATTACATCTCCAACTTTTATTGATTGATCTGTACCATTTTTAACTACCACTAAACTTCCTGGATTTATATTTGGTTCCATACTACCAGTCATTATATAATATGTACTATAACCTAATATACTTGGATGTTTTCCTTCTTTTTCACCCATTATATTAAAGATTGATAAAACTATAACTGCAACTATAAATAAATAAAATATAATATTAAGTACAGTTTTTATTGGATTTTTCTTTTTTAATTGTTTTTTATCTTTCATTTTTCCCCCTAATGATTAAATTATAAAAATAATTTAGCATATTCAATTTAATATTTATATGTTTTTTAAGTTTACTATATTTTTGTTAATATTTATTGTATTTTTGGTTTATAATCTATAAATTATACAAAAAAGAAGTTACCAAATATTTGATAACTTCTTTCTACATTACCTCTTAAACCAATCCCCACTTTTAACTTTTAATAACTTATCTTCTTTATTTAAAATAGATTTTGTATTATATTTATAAAAATATGCTTTTTCTTTAGTCCCATCCTCTAAAGAAACTTCAACAACCTCTCTTAAATACTCTGAATTTTCATCTAAAACTTTAAAATTTTCTAATTCATCTAGTTCAAATAAAGTTTTATTAAAATTTTTAAATGTCATTAATTCACCAGCAATTTCTTCTTCCCCACAAATTACTGCTGGATATCCCTTATTTTCTATATGGAACAATTCCCCATAAATTGTCCCCTTTTTTAACCCTTTAACCTTACCCTTTAATAATTTCTCATAGTTGAACATCCCACTTCTAAGACTTCCATATACAAATACTTTATCCACTAACATATTTCTCCACCAATTACTTTTACATCTTCATCATAGATAGTACATGCTTCTAAAATTAATTCTATACCTTTTACTATTTCATTTAACGACATAAAAGGTACATTCTTTTTATTTAAGATTTGAGATGTTATATATGGTATGTGAACAAACCCGCCTTTAATATTTGGATACTTTTTATTTATCATGTATAAAACTCCATACATTACATGATTGCATACAAAAGTTCCAGCTGTATTTGAAAGAGTGCTTGGTATTCCATTCTCATTTAAATGTTTTACTATTGCTTTTAATGGTAAATTTGAAAAATATGCAGCATCTCCATCTGCTCTTATAACCTCATCTATTGGTTGATTTCCCTCATTGTCTTTTATTCTAAAATCATTTATATTAATTGCAACTCTTTCTGGAGTTATATCATATCTTCCCCCAGCTTGACCAATTGATATTACTACATCTGGTTTATGTTTTATTATAGCTTCTTCTATAACTTTTAATGATTTTTCATATACAGTTGGTATTATAAGTTTTATTACTTCTGCACCATTTATATTATCTGAAACCATATTTACAGCTTCTTGTGCTGGATTTATTTTTTCACCACCAAAAGGATCAAATCCAGTTAATAATATCTTCATTTTAATTCCTCCTTTGTTACTCTACCCTTAAATTTTTAAAACGCTAAGAAATACATAGCAAATATATGAACAACTAATAATATTATAGCTGTTGGTGCCTGAGACTTAATTACTTCATTTTGATCTCTACATTCTAGCAATGCAGATGGAACTATATTAAAATTTGCAGCCATAGGTGTTAAAAGTGTTCCACAATATCCAGCAGTAAGTGCTAATGCTCCAACTATTACTGGATTTGCTCCTTGTGCTAATACAAAAGGTACTCCTATTCCTGCTGTAATTACTGAAAATGCTGCAAATGCATTTCCCATAACCATTGTAAATAATGCCATTCCAAGTACGTATGCAGTAACTCCTAATAATCTATTTCCTTGCGGAACTACACCTGAAATATATTGTGATATAACCTCACCAACACCAGCTTGTGTAAATAATGCTCCAAGCGCAACAAGTAATTGCGGTAACATACTTGTTGGTCCCATTTGGTGAAGAAGCCTTGCTCCATCATTAACAGCTTCTTTAGGTTTAGCTTTTGTTATTGCAAAAGCTGCTACCATTGCAGCTATTGCCCCAACACCAATTGCAAATTGTGATGAATTCTTATAATCGGATAATCCCATAGCTACTATAACTGCTGCAAAAGCCAATACTAATGAAGGAGTAAATATTTTGCTTTTAATTCTTTCTGATGCTTTTTGTCCTTCTTCTTCAGTAGCTGTATCGTATTTTGCAAAAACAACTTTTTTAGAAACTGTTAACAAACTTGATAAGACAAGTATTCCACCAGTTACGTTGTAAGGAAGCAACTTACCAAATATAAATGGTAGCGATATCATAATCCAAAATAATGCTGTATAATATCGTTTACTTGAATCTATTGTTTTAAACGATTTATATGCTATTACAATCATAAATAAACCCATTGTTATATAAAAAATCTCCAAAGCTATATCTATGAACTGTTGCATATTTCCCCTCCTCTTTTGTTGAATTATTTTTTAGAATATTTTTTTTGCATTTTTTTATCATATAAATAATTTTGTAATAATGATACTAAGAAAGCTATTAAAGCCATTATTATACTAGCTTTGGCTATACTTAATGCAGTAACATTATATCCAAACTCTGTTAATGTGCTTGATATCAATAAAACTCCTGAGCTTCCTGCAAAAAGATTTTGCCCAAAGAAATTACCATAATTCTCTGATGCTGCTGATAAACCTTTTATTTTTTCTTCATCAGCCTCATCTATATTATTAAACTTATTTTTAGCTGCTGCTTGTGCCATTGGATTAACTAATGGTCTAACAAATTGAGGATGTCCACTTATTCTTATTGAAAGTGCTCCAGTAATTTGCCTTATAGCTGTATAAGCAGTTAAAACTCCGCCTGTTGTAAGCTTGCCCAATTTTTTTACTAAATAAATAGCTCTTTGCCTTAAACCATATCTTTCTAATACTCCAATTACAGGCAACGTTAATATAAATAATGAAACAGCTCTATTTGATACAAACGATTGGCCTAAAACTGTTAGAATTTCATTCAAGTCCATTCCTGCAACAAAACCAGTTGCAAGTCCTGCCAATAAAACTGTAAATAAAGTTTCAATTTTAAATACAAACCCTAATATTACAATTAAAACTCCAATTAGCTTTATCATTTATTCCCTCACTCCACTCTTCTTAAGTTTTACAAAAAATTTAATTATTTTATATCTTGTTTAAAATTTTAAAACATTTTATTTAAAATTTCAATATATTTTTAACACTTAGTTCATATTTTGTAATATTTTATTACTATTTAAATGTAATTAAATTTATGTGTACTAATTAATTACAATTATTATATAATAATGTATATTTTTATATGTTTTAAAATAATTTAATATAAAAATAAAAAATCTATATCAAAAGGAATATATTCCTTTTGATATAGATTTTTTATTCTTCATTTAAATCTTTATTTTCGGTATTTCTATATTTTTTTAATCTTAAATTACTTAACTCTCTATCTTTATCAGTAAAAAGAGCCTTATATTTATTATTAAGAATAAGATTTTCTATAGTTAAATCTTCCATATTATTATTCATTAATAATTCCAATCCATATATATCATCATCTTCTTTTATTATATACTTAGCTGCATTTACTGCTCCTTTAGTATTTATCATTTTTAAAAGATTACTAAGCTTATAATTTAATCTTAAATCTACTTCTCTGTATATATTAATTAAATCAACATAAAATTCAAATCCGTTCATTATGTCCTCCAATTTTTATTTTATAATAATATTAAGTATACTATTTAAAATCTTTTCTTCAATATATATTATTACATTAATATTAATAATTAATATATACTATATAAACATTAGCAAGTACATAATTAATATAATCATTTATTATATTAAAATTGTTCCAAAAAAGACC
>NZ_JAUNLM010000005.1:7909-62957 GCF_030532265.1 Clostridium sp.
TTTCTTAAATATATTAATTATTACATTAATATTAATAATTAAATATTAATATAATCATCTATTATATTAGAATTATTCTAAAAACTCTTATTCGTCATAAGAGCAAACTATCACATTAAATATTTAATTCTATATTTTTCTATTTTATTTCTTTTACAATTAATATACTTTATATTATTAACTTAATTCTATTTTATGCAAAAAAATTTGTACTAAAATTATATTTAGTACAAATTTTTTTATTATTTTTCTAATTTTCCATTATAATTTCCTGTTCCACCTGAAACGTTTATTATTTTATATCCTTTTCTCTCTAAAAAATCACAAGTTCTACTGCTTCTTACTCCTGACTGACATATTATATAATACTCTTTATCTTTAGTTAAATATTTTTCAGGTTGGTTAACTATATTTTCCATAGGTATGTTTTTTGCATTAGGTAAATGTCCATTATTAAATTCATATGGTTCTCTAATATCTATTAAATTTATATTTACTAATTTATCTTTTAAATCATTCACTTTTACTGAATTATATTTTTTATCTAAAAATGAAAACATAATCTTCCTCCTCTCTTTTAATAATTTTATTTTTATATAATTATTATACACTTATATTATTAATCTATATATTATAATAATTTCCCATATTTTTTTATATAAATTTTCTTAATAACATTTACTAAAATCATATAAGATAATATTGTTAAAGTTAAATATATAAAATATACTCCCGGCATTGGTTTCATATCTAAAATTTCTCCAAATGAAGTATATGGAATAATTGTTCCAATTAATATTGCAAGTCCTGTAAATAAAAATACTGAACTTGAAGCTCTACTTTGAATAAATGGAATTTTTGGTGTTCTTATCATGTGTATTACTAAAGTTTGTGTCCATAGTGATTCTACAAACCAGCCCGCATTAAATACTGCTAAAAATACTACATTATTAACTCCTGAAGCTCCATAATGTCCACCTGCTACAATCGGGCATATTATAAAATATAAAATTGCATAAGTTGTTATATCAAATATTGAACTTGTTGGTCCAAACCATACCATGAAACTTCCAATTGATGAGGCATCCCATTTACGTGGTCTTTTCAAATATTCCATATCAACCCTATCCCATGGAACTGCTATGCATGAAATATCATATATAAGATTTAATACTAATATTTGAATTGGTAGCATTGGTAAAAATGGTAAAAACGCACTTGCAACTAATACACTAAACATATTTCCGAAATTAGAACTTGCTGTCATTTTTATATATTTTATTATATTAGCGAAAGTTTTACGTCCCTCAACAACACCTTTTCCAAGTACCATAAGGTTCTTTTCTAAAAGAATTATATCTGCTGATTCTTTTGCTATATCTACTGCTGTATCTACTGAAATACTAACATCTGCTTTTTTCATTGCAGGAGCATCATTTATACCGTCTCCCATAAATCCAACAACATGTCCATCATCTCTTAATACTGATACAATTCTTGCTTTTTGACTTGGTGATAATTTTGCAAAAACATTTGTATGTCTAACAATTTTTTTTAGCTCTTCATCTTTCATATCTTCAATTTCTGAACCTAATAATATATTTTTAACATTTATACCAACTTGACTACATACATATTTAGTTACTTTTTCATTATCTCCAGTTAATACTTTAACTTCTACTCCATAATCATGTAAAAATTCTATAGCATCCTTTGATGACTCCTTTGGTGGGTCTAGAAAACTTATATACCCCATAAGAACCATATCACTTTCATCTTTCACTGAAAAACTACCTTCTGGTGATGGATTATTTTTTTGTGATACTGCAACTACTCTCATACCATTTGTATTAAGTTTACTAACAGTTTCTAATATTTCTTTTCTTAATTCCTCTGTTAACTCTACAATTTCATCATTATATTCTGCATAAGAAGATATTTCTAGCATTTCTTCAACTGCACCTTTTGTTATTAATTGAGTTTTTCCATTTTGGTCCTGTAAAACAACAGACATTCTTCTACGTGAAAAATCAAAAGGAATTTCATCTACTTTTTTATATTTTTCACTTAAATTAGAAAATCCTTCTTTATCTCCATATTGAAGTATAGCAACATCAAGTAAATTTTTAAGTCCTGTTTGAAAGTAACTATTTAAATAACCATGCTTAAGTACTCTAATATCTTCATTTCCATGTATATCAAGATGATTTTCTAAAACTATTTTATCTTCTGTAAGTGTTCCTGTCTTATCAGTACAAAGTATATCCATAGCCCCAAAGTTTTGTATTGAATTTAAGTTTTTAACTATTGTTTTATACTTTGACATTTTTACAGCACCCTTTGCAAGGTTTGTTGTAACTATCATTGGAAGCATTTCTGGAGTCAATCCAACTGCTACTGATAACGCAAATAGAAATGCTTGTAACCAGTCACCTTTTGTAATTCCATTAATAACAAATACTACGGGAACCATAATCGCCATAAATCTTATTAATAAAAAGCTTACTGAATTTACTCCTTTATCAAAGCTTGTCATTTCTTTCTTTTCTGTTATAACATTTGCCATACTACCAATTACTGTATTATTACCTGTACTTAATACAATTCCTATAGCAGTACCACTTATAACATTAGTTCCCATAAACGCTAAATTTTCTAATTCAAAAGTACTTTTTATATCTTTTCCCTTAGTTTCTTGTGATAGATCTCCATACTTTTCTACGGCCTCTGATTCTCCAGTCATTGCTGATTCACTTATAAATAAATCTTTTGCAAAAATAATTCTTATATCTGCAGGAATCATATCTCCCGCATTTAGCTTTACTACATCTCCCTTAACTATTTCATCCATAGGAATTTCAATATCTTTACCACCTCTAATAACAGTTGCTGTTGTTTCAATCATTTCTTTAAGTTTCTCACCAGCTTTATTAGATTTTCCTTCTTGGAAAATACGTAAAATACCACTAATCGTTACCATTACTAAAATTATAATAACAGTAGTTAAATCTTTATCTTTTGGAGCTGGAATAACGTAATCAGTAAAAAATGATACTATTGCTAATAATATTAATACTAATGAAAAAGGATTTATAAAAGCATCAAAAAGTCTTTTATACCATGTTATTCCTTCTCCGTAACTAATCTTATTGTAACCATATTCTTCAATTCTTCTTTCAGCTTCTTCTTTTTCCAAACCTTCTATTTTTGTATTTAATTTTTTAAAAAATTCTTCTTTCTCTAATAATCCAAATTCAATTAATTTTTTATTTATTTCTTCTCTTCTTAAATTAACTTTATTATTTGAAAAATCTTTTCTTAAAATTTTCATGTTAAAACCCTCCTTACTTTTTAATAGTAATGAGAATTAGGCATAAAAAAACCTGTCAACTAAAGCTTTAGTAGACAGGCACTTAATTTTAAGTCTCTATATTTTCAGGCAAAACAAATAAACCAGATACTGGCTTCGTATTTTTGATATATTATTTATGTTTTGCTTAATTAAATATAGGCTTCTCAGGTGCCCATCAATTCCCAAAATACTACTTGCAGTTTCCAATTTATTTTCACCTCACTTATTTATTAAAATTATTAGTAATTTAAAAAATAAAAAAATCCTTGTTAAAATCTTAAAAGCAGAACAAGGATAATAATCTTTAAATTACCTCGTTCAAGCTTCAACTCCGTAGGGCAATGAAATTGCATTAGAATACGCCTTGAAATTCGACGTATACTGCTAACCTTCAAATTAATGTCTCCATTAATCCGCGGCAGCAACCCGTATCCCTATGGTAGCCTCACCTACCGAGAACTTATTTAATTTATAAATTTACTATGTTTTATATCATTGTAGTAATGAAACTTAATTTAGTCAAGCATATATAATTACTTTAATACAATAGTAACTTATTGTTAACTTTTGTTAAATTTATATTTAATCTAATTTAAAATTAAAATTTTTTATTTTTATTTATAAATTAAAAATAATTTATATATATTTTTTTTATCAATATTTAATGATATGAAAACCTTTCTAATTGTAAAAAAGCTACTCATTTTGTATAATCTATTGTATACCATTTAACAATATTAAAATAGAAGGAGAAAAATATTGAATATTTTAGTAGTTGATGATGAAATTAGTATATTACAACTTATAAAAATGAACTTAGAATTACAAAATTATAATGTTATTACAGCAACATGTGGAAATGAAGCTTTAGACCTTACTATAAAACATAAACCTGACATAATAATTTTAGATGCTATGCTTCCTGATATAAGTGGTTTTGAACTTATTAATAAAATTAAATTAATTAAAGATGTACCTATAATTATGCTTACAGCTAAAGACGATATTAACGATAAAATTTTAGGGTTTAGACTTGGTGCAGAAGATTATATTACTAAACCATTTAACAGTACGGAATTGTTACTTAGGGTAAAAGTTATCTCCAAACGATTAGAAAAAACCTCTGAAGAAAAACCAACTTTACTTTCCTTTGGAAATCTTAAAATAAACCCTATTGAAAGAAAGGTTTCTATAGATTCTAATTATGTAGATTTAACATTTAAAGAATTTGAAGTTTTACTTTGTCTTGCTGAAAATAAAGGTAGAGTATTTAGTCGTGAAGATTTATTAAATAAAATATGGGGATATGATTTTGAAGGAACAACTAGAGCTGTAGACATTTTAATTCAAAGGCTTAGAAAAAAATTAGGCTCTTGTCAAAAATATATAAAAACTTTATATAAAGCAGGTTACAAATTTGATATTGAAGATGAATCTAACTCTTAAACAAAAAATAATTTTAACTAATATATCAATTTTAATACCTATTATAGCTTTTATATATATAATAACCTTCAATACCCTTTCAGAAAATTTATTAGATAACTCTCTTAAATACTTACTTAAAGAAAATACAACTATGGGGGCATACATAGAAAACTTATTAGAATCAAACAAAAATCCAAATAAAGAAGAGGTTTTTAAATCACTTTCTCCATTTATTGCTACAAATTTAAGTAACAGGTTTGACACAAGAGTTCAGATAATAAGTAATTCAGGACAAATATTTTATGATTCTGATAAAAAACAATTAAGCCTTTATAATTTAGATATAGATAAAGCATTAGAAGGTTCAGAAGCTTACATAATAAAAAAAATTGATGGTGTTCCCTACATATTTTTGTCTACACCAATTTTTTATAATAATATTAACTGTGGTGTATTAAGACTTATACTTAAAAATGATTCTTACGGAAGCATATTGAATAATACCCTATTAATAATGATTTTAGTTAGTATCATTTCATTAGGTATAGGTATAATTTTAATATATAACTTTTCAAAAGAATTAGTAACACCATTACTTATGTTAAAGGATAAAACACATGAAATTGCTAATGGTAATTTTGGTGAAACAATAGAAATCAAAAGTGGAGATGAAGTAGAAGATTTAGCAAATACCTTTAATATAATGAGTAAAAATATAGATGTTTATATTAAAGAACTTAAGTCTGCAAAAATTAAACAAAAAAAATTCTTTGACAATATATCTCATGAATTCAAAACCCCTTTAACTGCAATAATTGGTTTTTCAGAAATAATACCAAAGTTATCAGATAAAGAAAAAGTTATACATAGCTCTTCCCTTATTGAAAAAGAAGGAAGAAGATTATTATCTTTAGTTGAAGAAATATTAACCATATCAAAAGGAAATAAAGAAAATTTTTCAATTGAATCAACTTATATAGATATAAAATCTTTAATTGATGAATGCTTGTCTATTTTAAGTGTAAATCTTCAAAAATATCATATTCAAGTAATAAAAAATTACGATAACCTTTTTATATACGGCGATTATGATAAAACAAAACAAGTATTTATAAACATATTAATTAATTCAATAAAATATAGCGGATGTGAGTATATAAAAATATCCTCAAAAAACCTTAATGATAGAATAGAAATTTATATATCAGATGACGGAATAGGATTTGATATAAATAATATGTCAAATATAAACAATATAAAAGGAAACGGTTTTGGGCTTAATATATGCAAAGAAATTTTATCTACTCAAAATGGAAGTTTTAAAATTGAAAGTATTTTAGATGAAGGTACAACTGCAACATTAACATTTTTTAAACAAAGGAAATAGTCCTTTATAAATAACGAAAGGATTTTTTATGAATAAGAATTTTAAAAATATTATTGTATTATATATAGCTTTTATAATTTTAATTTTATCTTTTTTACTTTATTCAACAAAAGCAATTTATAATAACTTAACTATTATAGATAGTTCTAGTTTTAATAAAAAAAGTTTTTCAACTAAATTTCCAACAAAAATAATAATACATAATGACTACTTAGGCACTACTACTTCAACTGATAATTTACTTATGAATGATACAGTTCAATATTTCAATGACATAAAATCTTCAAAAATGTCTAAAGAGAATAAAATTAAAAATACTAACACCATAACAATATCAGGTGAAATATTTTACTCAAACGGCACTTCCGAAAAGTATAAAGTAAATAATCACCTAACCATTGACAATAAGAAATTTTATGATGATTCATATTTGATTAATACTCTTAGAAACAGCTTATTTAATAACTTATATACTTATCCAAACATATTAAATATATTAAAATCTAATAAAACAAAAATTATTTATGAAAAAGAAAACTTATCTTACACGCTTAATAATGAGAAAAAAAAGAAGCTAATAGAATGTTTAAATAAATTTAGTACTATGAAAGATAATAAAGATTTTTTAAATACTAATCTTAATGAGGATTCAAAAGGTGTTTTAAAAATTTTTATAAATGGTTTAAACACTATTAATGCAAATAATACAATATACATTGCTATATATAAAAATTATTTAGCAATTCAATATTTAGGCGATGAAAATGGTAAAAATATTTATATTAAAGGTGAACTAAATGAAAAAGATTTTAAATAAAAAAGTCATAATTATCTTTTTTATATTAATATCAATTATTTTTATTATCTTTGCCTTTAAAAATAAAGATAATAAAAAGGATAAATTGAATCTAAAAGGAAAACATTTAACAGTTTATGTAGCAATGAGAGAAGAAGAAGCTATATCACTTTTAGAAAAATTTAAAAAAGAAACTGGCTGTACATATGAATTTATAAAACTCCCTACCGAAGAAGCTGTTAATAAAATATTAGCTGAAAAAGGAAAATCAAGTGGTGATATATTTATAGGAGGAAGTTGTGATGCCTATGAAGTTTTAAAGTCACATGGAGCTTTAGCAAAATATAAATCACCAAACTCTAATGATATACAAGCAAAATACAAAGATCCAGATAGCTACTGGACTGGATTTCAAGTTGATGTATTAGCAATAGGAATAAATAAAAAAATATGGGATAAGGATTTTAAAAGTAAAGGAATTTCACTTCCTAAAACCTTTGATGATTTACTACAAAAAGAATATAAAGGAAAAATAATAATGCCTAATCCTGAAACCTCAGGTACTGGTTATACATTTTTAGCTTCTTTATATCAAGAGTTAGGTAAAGATAAATATAAAGAATATTTATCCAAATTCACAGAAAATGTACCTGCCTATACTGTAAGTGGTTTTAATTCAATTCAAAGAGTCTCATCTGGTGAATATGCAGTTACAGTAAACTTTTTAGGAGATCAACTTCTTCAAAGTAAATTTAACAAAGATATAATAAGCATAGTTCCTAAAAACACTGGTTGGAATGTAGATTCTATAGCAGAACTTAAAAACTGTGTAAATAAAGAAGCAGCAGAAAGCTTTATAGATTTTATATTATCTCAAGAAGTTGCTAATAATTTATCTAACTATTCAAAGGCTACCTCAACAAAACAAGCCAATAATAACATATATAATACTATATTTTTAGATTACGATTTCAACAAAGCAGCTATGAATCGTGACGAAATTATGAATATATTTAACAAAAATGTATATAAATAATAAAAGCTACAACAAAATCTCCTAATTGTTACATTTGCGAAACAATTAGGAGATTTTGTTGTTAATTTTTTATTTTATTATATTAATGTGATTTAAATACAGAAAACGTAATCAATTTATTATGTTTTTAGGGAGGATTTATAAATGTTTAATTTTTTTAAACCTGCACCTGCAATGCCAAGGTTAGCAAAAGATAAAATCCCTTCAGCCTACAAAATGTATCGTTTAAGAGTTTTTCTTATGATATTTGTTGGTTATGCTGGATATTATCTAGTTAGAAAAAACTTTGCAGTTGCATCACCATTTTTAATTAGTAATTATCACTTTACAAAAACTGATATAGGTTTAATTAGTACTGGACTTGCTGTAGCTTACGGCTTAGGTAAGTTTGTTTTAGGAAGTTTAGCAGATAGATCAAACGTTAAATATTTCTTAGGTTTTGGTCTTTTAGCATCTGCAGTAGTAAGTATCCTTATGGGATTCACAAGTACTGTTTGGATATTTTTAATACTTATGATTATAAACGGTTTATTCCAAGCTATGGGAGCACCTCCATGTTCAATCGTTATAGGTAAATGGTTCTCACAAAATGAAAGAGGACTTAAAATGGGAATATGGAATACTTCACATAACATTGGTGGTGGACTTATAGCTCCTTTAGCTACATTAGCTTTAGTATTATTTGGAGCTAGTAATTTCCAAAGCATATTCTTCTTACCAGCAGTAATATGTATAGTAGTTGCAATATTCGTATTTATAGTTGGAGCTGATACTCCAGAATCAGTTGGATTACCTCCAATTGATGAATATAGAAATGACTATTCAGAAATCAAAACTGAAGAAGACCCAGTAAAATTATCAACTAAAGAAATAATTTTCAAATATGTTTTAACTAATAAATATGTTTGGTATTTATGTTTAGCAAATATCTTTGTTTACTTAATCAGACAAGGTGTTGTTAACTGGATTCCAATATACTTACACGAAGCTAAGAACTTTACAAATGCCGATGCAAACTGGGCTATGTTCTTATTTGAATACGCAGCAATACCTGCATCAATATTACTTGGATGGTTATCAGACGTATTATTTAAAGGAAAACGTGCTCCTTTAAGTATAATATGTATGGTAGGAGTTATCTTCGCTGTTGTAGCTTACTGGACAACTTCTAACTACATGGTAACTATGATATCAGTAGCTGTAATAGGATGCTTTATATATGGTCCACAATTATTAATAGGTATGAACCTAATTGATATTGTTCCAAACTTCGCTGTTGGTGCAGCAGTTGGATTATCAGGACTTTGTGCATATATCCTAGGTGAGCTTATGGCTGACTTAGTTATAGGATTTATAGCTGATAACTTTGGATGGAATGGAGCATTTATTTTTATAATATGCGGAGCAGTAATTGCTTTAATCCTTCTATCATTAACTTTAAACACAAAAAAAGCTAACAACCATAATAATTAATATAAATAAACAAACCTTTCTTATTGAAAAGACCAGATGAATATTCATCTGGTCTTTTCTTTTTAATGAGTTCCATGGACAACATCAAAACCTTCTTTTTTTAAAATCTCCTCATGCTTTTTATACGTCTTACACTCTCTTTTTATACAATCTGATATATGTACTACTTTAACATTATTTTTCTTTAACTGACTTAACTTATGACTCCAATTCTCACCTTCTATTAATGTATCTTTACATCCTATACAATAGAAGAAACTTGCAAGCTCCTGTTTATTATTTTTATATATAGAAAAATATTTATCAGAATTATTATATGCCTTAAAGCATCCTGATCCTGCACACTTTCCTATAAGTTTTCTACATGCCATTATAGCTATACTCATCTTTATCATCCTTTAATCATTAAATTATAAACAAATGTTATTTTTCTTAATTAAATATAATTATATCTTTTTACTTATATTTAACCTACAATAAAATTACTACAAAATTTATATTAACATCTTTATTTATATAAAGTCTATCTGAATAAAATTAAAATAACTTAAATACCAAACTAATTTTTATATTTAAATACATTTATATAGTTATTTTAATTTTATATCTAATATACTGTTTAAACTTATTTATATTAACTTTTTAATGTGATTTAATTATATAGTATTCACAAATAAAAAAACTTCCTAACAATAATCAGTTAAGAAGTTATAAAAGTAACTATTTTAATTATTAATTTATTAAATTAATCTTAATCTTCTTTTCCAAATTTACCATGCATAAGTAATCCTACTATATCTGATAAACGACCTATTAAATTACCAACAATTATTGATATTAATACTATCTTCCAGTTACCATTAGTTCCAAATGTTGAACATGCTCCTAAAAATGCTCCCGGAATAAATGTTAAAGGCTTAGCCTTAGATTGAAAACACATAACAAAAGAAAAAAATCCTGTAAGTATATAAGCTATATATGGAGAGCCAAAATAATTAGTTCCTCCAATTATGCACATAGCCCAAATTATTCCTGTAATATTTGCAACAATTGATTTTTTAAGACCAACAGCCTTTCCTCCTGATGCAAAATAACTAGTAAATCCTATAAACCCAACCCATGTCAATAATCCAAGAGCATCGCTTATAAATGCCCATAATGCAGAAAAAATCCCAACACTTATAGCCGATACCGTTATTAAATCCATACTGTTTCCTCCTGAGTAAAAACAAAAATATATTCATGATTTCAATAGAATTATACCATATTTTTAATACATTATTTAAGTTTATGCTTATATTTTTAGTTTATCCTAAATAAAATATTTATACTAAAAAAGGATGCTTAAAAGCATCCTTAACCAAAATAATATTTATTTAATAGCAATTACCTCTATCTCTACAGGTGCATCCATAGGTAATTTTGCTACTTGTACACAACTTCTTGCTGGTGGATTTTCATTAAAGTATGTTCCATATACTTCATTAACTGCAGCAAAATCATTTAAATCTTTTACAAAAACAGTTGTCTTTATTACTTTATCAAATCCTGTTCCTGCCTTTTCTAAAATTGCTTTACAATTTTCTAAACTTTGTTTAGTTGCAGCTTTTATTTCTGTTTCTAAAACTTTTGTTTCAGGGTTTAATGGTAATTGTCCTGATGTATAAACTAAATTTTGAATTTCAATACCTTGTGAATATGGTCCTATAGCAGCTGGTGCCTTTTCTGTGTTAATTACTTTTTTCATAACATTTACCTCTTTTCATATTAATTTATCTTTTAAGTATTATTATTTATTTTTTAATACTAAGCATATTTATAATAAGTCTAGAAATAGAAATTTTTGATTAACTATTTCTATATATTTATATTATTTTTTCTTTTTATAAAAAGTATCTTTAAGTGGAAGTTCTGTTCTAAACACTCCATCTAATTTATAATAAGCTCCTTGTACAGCTGGGGCAGTTGGTATACATGTAATTTCTCCAACCCCCTTAGCTCCAAATGACAATTCTGCTGTATTTTTCTCAATTATTATAGGTTCTATTTCTGGTATTTGATTTGCTCTTAAAAGACCTAATGTTCCAAATTTTGATTTTGGTACACTATTTTCTATAATGTAATCTTCAGTTAATCCATAACCAAGTCCCATTACAACTCCGCCTTCAATTTGACCTTCTACACTTCTTGGGTTAATTGCACGTCCAACATCATGAGCTGCAATTACTTTTACAAGTTTTCCTTTGTCATCTATAATTACAACTTGAGTTGCATAACCATAAGCTACGTGGCTTACTGGATTTTCTTTAGGACTACCCATTGGGTCAGTTACACCTAGATATTCACCATAGAACTCTTCACCTTCAAGCTCCTCTAAAGTTTTATCTCTTAATGCATCTCTAAGCTTCATTGCTGCAATTTTTGTAGCTTCACCTGTAAACACTGTTTGTCTTGAAGCAGTTGATGTTCCTGAATCTGGAGTTATTTTAGTATCTGGTGTTTCGTATACTATATCTTCATTTTTTAATTTAAGAACTTCACCAACTATTTGAACAACTACAGTTCCAAGACCTTGACCCATACATGCTGCTGATGTTCTAATATGAATCTTACCATCTACTACAGCAACTCTACATCTACCTGTGTCAGGAAGCCCAACACCTATACCTGCATTTTTAAATGTACAAGCAATTCCGGCTCTATCCCTATTAGCATAATACTCATCTTTAACTGCATCTAGAGTTTCAACTAATCCAGTTCCTTCATCTGCTATTTGTCCATTTGGTAAAACTTGACCAGGTCTTATAGCATTTTTATATCTTATTTCAAATGGATCTATACCTACTAATTCTGCAAGTTTATTTAAGTTACATTCAGTTGCAAATGCTGATTGAGTAACTCCAAAACCTCTAAATGCTCCTCCTGGAGTATTATTTGTATAATAGGCCTTTCCATCTATATCTACATTTTGATAATTATATGGTCCTGCTGCATGAGTACAAGCTCTTTGAAGGACTGGACCTCCAAGTGATGCATACGCACCTGTATCAGCAACTATTACGGCTTTCATTCCTGTTAACATACCATTTTCATCACAAGCAGTTGTAAATTCCATTTCCATTGCATGTCTCTTTGTATCTACTATAATACTTTCTTGTCTTGGTAATACCATTTTAACTGGCTTCTTTGTTAAATATGCAAGAAGTGCTGTATGATGTTGACAGCTCATATCTTCTTTTCCACCAAAACCTCCACCAACATACTTAGAAATTACTCTTAATTTATCTGGACCTAAATCTAATAATGATCCTATTTCTCTTAAATCATCATATATACTTTGAGTTCCTGTATAAACTACTAAGCCATCTTCTCCTTCTGGTACTGCAACAGCACATTCTGGTTCTAAAAAAGCATGTTCAGTAAATGGAACTTTATATTTATAAGTAACTACATACTTAGAGTTTTTTATAGCTTCATCAGCATTTCCTCTTACTAAATGCTCATGTGATAAAAGATTTCCTTTTTCATGTATCTTTGGAGCATCTTCTTTTGCTGCTTCTTCTGGTGATGTAACTGGCTTTAATTCTTCATATTCAACTTTTATATGCTTAATAGCTTCTCTTGCTATTTCTTCAGTTTCTGCTGCTACTAAAGCAACTGCATCACCTAAATATCTTGTTTCTTCTCCAACTTCTACAAGTGCTGGAGTATCTTTAAATATATGTCCTAAATATCTTTTTCCTGGAATATCCTTTGCAGTTACAACCTTTACTACACCTTCTATCTTTTCAGCTTCACTAATATCAATTGATTTAACTAAAGCTCTTGGATATTTAGTTCTAAGGGCAACTCCATGAAGCATTCCATCTATTCTAATATCATCAGCATATTCACCTATTCCAAGAGTTTTTTCCATTGCATCAACTCTTTCTAATCTTTCTCCAACTCTTGGTATTCCTTTACAAGGTACTTTTGGTACTTCTTTGTTTTCTCTAAATATTTCAGCAGCCATCATAATAGCTTTTTCTATTTTTACATAACCAGTACATCTACATATATTTCCTATAAGTGCCTTTTTAACTTCTTCAGAAGTAGGATTTAATGTTTTATTAAATAATCCTTTAGCACTCATAACCATTCCTGGTATACAGAAACCACATTGAACAGCTCCTGCTTCTGTAAATGCATAAGCAAATACATCTCTTTCTCTTTCTGTAAATCCTTCTATAGTAGTTATTTCTTTTCCATCAACCTTATCAGTAGTTACTACACAAGCCTTTTTAGCAACTCCGTCAATTAAAATAGTACATGTTCCACATGCACCTTCTGAACATCCATTTTTTACTGATGTTATATTACAATCTTCTCTTAAGTATGTTAATAACTTCTTATTCTGATTTACAACTTTCCTCTCTCCATTAAGTATGAATTCAGCCATAACTTCCACCTCTCATAGTCACACTTGTTTTGTATATACTAACAAAACAAGTTTTCCCATATAATCTTATATCAAATTATTATGTTCCCCTTATATAAACATATTCTTTAAACAGATATTTATATTCTAATAAATATCTAAAAATTTTCTGTTTTATTAAAACTAATAAATTTAATAAATTTATTACTATTAAATAATTATTATTTTTATTATTAATATTAAAAGATAGTAGGGTATTTTTTTATTACTTAATTAATTTTTAATATTATACTTAGATTTTTGAACTATAAAATTTTGGGTAATCTATTTTTTATCATGTTTAGCTATTTTGTAAGTGTCATACTAATGTGTACTTAACATTTGAAGGTCTTAACGCGTAATTATGTTATTTCGCAATATTAATTTGAATAATATTTTATTATTAAATTTAAGTAATTTAAAATAAAATACCCAAACTACCATCTTTTCAAAAATAATTTATTTGTTTTGTATATCTATTTTTACTTATTTATATAAACTCAATATAAATAAGTATCAATTTAAAATTATTTATATTGGATGCTTAATGCATGTTTTGGACATCTTGTAACACATAATCCACATCCAAAACACTTATCTTTATCAATTATTAATTTATCTGAAACTTCAATTGCATCATATACACAGCTTGTCTTACATATTCCACATTTAATACATAAGTCTTGATCTACTTCTGGTGCAATTGATGTTGTTCTAAAATGTCTATCAGCTGACTTTTTATGAGCTAATCCAATTATTTCATTTACATCTTTATAACCGTGGCTATCTAAGAACTCATCTAATTCTTTAGCTATTTTTCCATAAACGCTAGGTCCTTTTAATATAGCCTCTGTACAAACTTGAACTGCAGTAGCTCCAGCCATTAACATTTCTGCTGCATCTCTTCCGCAAGTTACTCCACCAACACCAATTATAGGAATATTTATAACTTGTGATGCATCATATATATTTCTTATTGCAACTGGTCTTACTGGTGAACCTGAAAGCCATCCATATCCTTTTTCACTTCCCATAATTGGGTAACCAGTTTCAACATCTATTGCCATACATGGTCCTAATGAATTAATCATTACTAATCCATCTGCTCCTGCTTCTTCTAATGCTTTAGCAATTTTTTGAATATCAGTATGAGGACTCATTTTCATGAATACTGGACAATCTAATGCAGCTTTTGCTGCCTTCATAGCCTCAACAATTGGAGTTACATCTGTTCCTACATAGTGAGTTGAAAGTTCAACTGCATCTGCATAAGGTTTTACAAGAGGAGCAACCTTTTCTATTTGCTCTTTTGTATATCCCATACTAACAATCATTGGAACTCCAGCTTCTTTTGCTCTTTTATATTCTTTTTCAATCCATTGTTCCTTTGGTAATTCTGACCATAATTCTGTATTTAAAAATCCTGAATTTGTTTTTCCCATACAAGGTCTTGGTACTGGAGCTGGATCTACTGATATTGTTTTTGTAACAATTCCACCTGCTCCACCTTCTACTGCTTTAACACAAAGATCTCCATCTTTAGCTCCTGGACCTGCTGCAGTAAATACTGGATTATTAAATTCCATTCCTAATATATTAACCTTTAAACTTGCCATTTTGACTCCCCCTAATTACCATTAGATTTTTTATATTATTTTTCTATAAAATTTTAATTTTATAGATTATCTTAAACTAATAAATTTTAATGTTATTAGTTTATTTTTAACACACTTACTATACTCATATTAAAAACAACACTATATTAAATATAAATGTTCACGTTTTCAAAAAGGATTATTATTACTTAAAATATTAAAATTTCATTATTATGCTCTATTCCATAATTCAGCACTTAACTCTCTTGTTTTTTCTAATATTTTATTTTCATCTACATTAACAATTTGACCTCTTCTTACAACAATTTTTCCATTAACTATTGTTGTATCAACTGATTTTCCCATCATTCCAAACAAAATATGTGAGTTATAATTGCTTGCATTCATTGGAGTTAAAGGATTATAATCTACTACTATTACATCAGCATTAGCATCCTTTTTAATTATTCCAAACATTCCCTCAAAATGCTTCTGTGCAATTTTTCTATTATTATCAAATAACATCATTGGAGTTTCTCCCCATGCAACTGAAGGATTTCTAAGATGATGTTTATGAATTATATTACAAACTTTCATTGATTCAAACATGTCTTGTGTATATCCATCAGTTCCAAGACCTACTGTAACTCCTTCTTTTATAAGTTTTATTACAGGAGATACTCCTACTGCATTTCCCATATTTGATTCAGGATTATGAACTACTGAAGTACCTGTTTTTAAAAGTAATTCTCTTTCATCTTCATCAGCATGTATACAGTGAATTGTTAAAGTCTTATCACCAAGTATTCCAAACTTATTAAGTCTTTCAACAACTCTCATATCATACTTTTCTATACAATCCTCTTCATCAGCAATTCCTTCTGCTACATGAATATGATATCCACAATCTAATCCTTCTGCTGCCTTTACACATTTTTCAAGTGACTTATCTGAAAGAGTAAAACTTGCATGTAATCCAAACATTGCTGAATTCATATTATTATTTTCTTCCTTACAATGCTTTATGTAATCTACATTTTCTTTTATTCCTTTTTCTAAGATTTCTTCTCCATCTCTATCAGAAACTTCATAACAAAGAGAAGTTCTTATTCCAAGCTCCTTAGCAACTTTTTCTATTTCAAAAAGACTTCCTTCAACAGCATGTGGGCTAGCATGATGATCAAAAAATGTTGTTACACCATACTTTAAGCTATCCATAAGTGTACTATAAGCACTATATTTTATATCTTCTAATGTTAATGCCTTATCTAATCTCCACCAAAGATTATTAAGTATATCAATAAAGTTTTTAGATACTGGACCTTCTAAATTCATCCCTCTTGCAAAAGCACTATATATATGTCCATGAGTATTTATAAGTCCTGGCATTATAACTTTTCCTTCTGCATTTAAATATTCTATTTCCTTATATTTTTCAAGAATATTTTCAGTATTTCCATAATCAATTATTTTTCCACCATCAATTACTACGGCACCATTATCTATAAATGGGTTTTCATTATTTTGAGTTATTAATCTTCCATTACCTACAACTAACATAAACTCTCCCCCTATTATTTTCTTAATACCATACCAGCCTTTACTCTATTGTACTTATTTTTCTCAACAACTATATTTCCATTGATAATTACATAGTCTATTCCTTCTGGATATTGAGTTGGATTTTCATATGTTCCAACATCTCTTACAGTATCTTTATTAAATATAACCAAATCCGCAAAATATCCTTCTTTTATATATCCCCTAAGTTTTATACCAAAAGCTTCTGCAGCTTTACTAGACATTTTCATAACTCCTTCTTCAAGAGTTATAACTTTAAGTTCCCTTACATATCTACCAAGTATTCTTGGAAATGATCCATATGCTCTTGGATGAGGTTTTCCTGATAATAATCCATCAGTGCAAACATTTTGTTCTGGCAATTTCATAAATTCAATTATTTGTTCTTCTTTACCATAAAAGTCATACATTCCAACAGCATTTTCTTCCTCTAATAAAAGATCAAATGTTGCATTGTAAGGGTCTTTTCCTCTTAAAAGTCCAATTTCAACTAAGTTTTTTCCTATAACATCTTCATTCTTTTTTGTTTTTACAGAAGTTATGTATATTGAATCAAGTGGTATGAATTCAAGAAAGTTTTCCCAACCTTCTATTCCATTTTTCATATCATATATCATTCTTTCACGCATTTCTTTTGATGCTAGTCTTTTCATAAGGTTATCTGTTCCACCATCATGAGCCCAAGGTGGTAAAATTACTCCAAGCATTGTACTTCCTGTTATATAAGGATATTGGTCAACTGTTACCCTAATCCCCTTTTTTTCTGCTTCTTTAAGAAGACTTATAACTTCATTTATATGTTTCCAATTTTTCTTTCCACAAATCTTAAAATGAGAAAAATGAACTCTTACACCTGATTTTTCACCAATTTCTATTACTTCTTTCATTGATGATATTATTTCATTTGCTTCACTTCTTTGATGAACTACAAATACTCCATCATATTCTGCAACAACTTTACAAAGTTCTATAAGTTCTTTTGTTTTAGAATATGCACATGGCATATATATAAGACCTGTTGAAAGCCCAAATGCCCCTGCATCCATTTCTCTTCTTAGAACTTTACACATATCCTTTATTTCTTTATCTGTAACTTCTGTATTTCCAAGTCCTACAACTTCCATTCTTATATTTCCATGAGGAACTAAATAAGCTTCATTTAAGCCTACTCCATTTTCCTCCATAAGTTTTAAATATCCATCTGTAGTTTCATATTCCCAGTTTATATCATCAGATTCACCATCTAAACCAGCTAAATTTTTTCTCCAAGGTGAAATAAATTCTTTTGGTAAAGGTGCCATTGATATACCATCTTGTCCTAAAACCTCGGTAGTTACACCTTGTCTTATTTTTATCTCATTATATGGATTTTCAAGTATCTTAAGATCACTATGTGAATGTGTATCGATAAATCCTGGGGCTACAACTAGCCCCTTAGCATCTATCAATCTATCATAAGATTTATCATCTATATTTTTATTTATTTTTTCTATCTTATTACCATTAACTAAGATATCTCCAATCCATCCTTTTTCTCCACTTCCATCTGCTATAAACCCATTTTTTATTAATATTTTCATGTTAATCACCCTCTATTTGTTATAAACAGATTTTAATATTCCGTAGTATCCTTCAGCTCCCTTAAATAATTGTTCTTCTTCTATATATTCATCTATTGTATGAGCTAAATTTTCCTTTGATGGACCAAAACCAATAGTTTTAATACCTGCTTCTCCAGCATAATGTGATCCATTAGTGCAGAAAGAATATTGAGTGATTTCTGGTTCTATTCCAGCTTCTCTTAAACCTTTAAGAGCTGCTTTTACAAATTCATCATCTTCATCATATAACCATGCTGGGAAAAATCTTTCTCCATGAATTGTTTCTCCTGTATAACATGTTTCTGTACCTATTGCATAAGATACTTTTGCATTAAATTCTTTATCTTCTTTCTTTAGCTCATCTATTATTTTTTGAATTGGTGCTAAAACTTCTTCTTTAGTTTCACCAACTAGAAGTCTTCTATCAAAAGTAGCTTTACAATAATCCGGAACAACTGATGCTCCTGGATAAGGTGATGATTTTATATCTGTTAAAACTAAAATTCCCTTACCTAAAACATCATGCTCTACTGGTTCTATTTCTTGTATTTTTTCAATTATTTTTGACATTTTATAGACAGCATTTATTCCTTTTTCAGGATTTGCTGAGTGAGCTGGCTTTCCAAAAGTTTCAACTACTATTTCAGCTCTACCTCTTTGTCCTATTTTTAAATTAAGTTCTGATGACTCACCTATTACTACATAATCTGGTTTTATAGCTTCGCTTATTTTTCTTGCTGAAACACCTTCAAATATTTCTTCAAAAACTACTCCTGCTACAAATATATCTCCATCAAAATCCTTATTTGTATCTTTTGCAAAGAAAGCTGCTGCCGCCATCATAGCTGACAATTGCCCCTTCATATCTGAAGTTCCTCTGCCATATATCTTTCCATCAACTCTTTCTCCACTAAAAGGTGCATGGGACCATTTTGTATCATCTGGAACTGGTACAGTGTCTATATGACCATCAAAAAGAATTTTTTTACCTTCTCTTTTTCCTTTAATATGTCCAATAACATTTCCATAAGAATCTACAAAACATTCATCATATCCAAGTGTTTCAAATGCATTTTTTATAGCTAATGCAACATTTTCTTCTTCTCCTGAAAGTGATTGATTTCTAATAAGTTCTTGACATAAACTTATTAATTCTTCTTTTCTTTGTCCGTCTAACATAAAGTTCACCTCCATGCTCAAATATATAATCTAAAAATTTAATATTTACCTTCCCAAACTATTTCTCTATATTTATCTGGATCTGTATCTCCTTCTGTGCTAAATAATAATACTTTTGAATTTTCATCAAGCTCTAAAGCTTCTTTTAAATCTTTATAATCTTCATTTGTCATAATTTCATATAAAAGACCTGCTGTTACTGCTCCTGATTCTCCTGATGTTACCTTTGTATCTCCTTTTAATGGATTTCCAAGTATTCTCATACCCTTTGCTGAAACCCAATCAGGACATGATACAAAAGCAGTTGCATGATTCTTTAAAACTTCCCATCCTATTGTATTAACTTCACCACATGCAAGTCCTGCCATTATTGTTTGCATATCTCCACCAACAGCTCTTGCTTTACCATCATTTGCTACTGCTGATTTATAGAAACAATCTGCTAAGTTTGCTTCAACTATAACAGTTTTTGGACAATCCTCTCCAAATTCTGATGCAAAGAATCCTTGAACTCCTCCAGCTAATGAACCAACACCAGCTTGTACAAATATATGAGTTGGTTTTTCAATTCCTTTTTCCTTTAATTGTTCTTCAGCCTCTAAAGCCATTGTTCCATAACCTTGCATTATCCAAGCAGGAATTTTTTCATATCCTTCCCATGCTGTATCTTGAATAACAACTCCATTATGTTCATCTGCATATTTAGCAGCAAGTCTTACAGCATCATCGTAATTCATATCAGTTATACTAGCTTCTGCACCTTCTGCTCTAATATTTTCAAGTCTAGTTTTTGATGATCCTTTTGGCATATAAACTACTGATTTTTGTTTTAATCTATTTGCAGTCCAAGCAACTCCTCTTCCATGGTTACCATCTGTAGCAGTTACAAAAGTAATATCTCCTAATTTATCTCTTACTTTATCTGAAGTTATTACTTCATAAGGTAAATTTGCAATATCTTCTCCTAATTTATCAGCAAGAAATTTTCCCATCGCAAATGATCCACCTAGAACCTTGAAAGCGTTTAACCCAAATCTATAAGATTCATCTTTTAAGTAAATTCCTGAAAGTCCTATTTTTTTTGCTAAATGATCTAAGCTAACTAATGGTGTTTCTTTATATTCTGAAAAACTTTTGTGAAAGTTTCTAGCTTTTGATACTTCCTCTTTACTTAAAAATTTTACACATCCTTCTTTATCTGTTTTTGGTAAAGTATTTTCTTTCCATAATATTTTTTCCATAGCATTATCCTCCTAAAGTTATTTTTTTATCCCCCACTATTTTCTAGAGTTTATTCCTTATAACTATACTGATAGCAATTGCTATGCCAAAACCACCTCTATTTTTTATTGTTAATTAAATCTACAATTATTTTGAAAATATTTCTATAAAGTCAATAAAACTAACAGTTTAGTATAAATATTTAAACTTATATTTTTTTATATAAACCTATTCTTTTTTTTATATAAAAATAGGCCTAATTATCATTTTGAGAATTAATTGTCAAAGTGATAATTAGGCCGTAACCCTCTATTTTTCTAAGTTTATATACTTATATATCAAAATAATATTAAATTTTATCAAAATGATAAATATAAAATTTAAAAATTATTCTTTATGACTTTCTATCTTTCTATATAAAGTTGCAATACCTATCCCAAGCATCTTAGCTGCTTTTTTCTTTCCTGCTGTATCTTTACCACATAAATTTAATACCTTTTCAATATATTCCATTTCCATATCCTTTAAAGGTTTTATTTCATTTTTATCAAATTTTATATTTTCTTCTATATTTTTAACTTCAAAATCTACATTATTCTTTTCAAAATCTAATATAGATTTTGGTATCATATCTTTTTTTATTATTCCATCTTCACCTGCAACATTTACCATAAATTCAACTACATTTTGTAACTCTCTTACATTACCAGGCCAATTATATTCCTTTAATATTCTATACACTTCATTTTCTATTGTATGAACATCTTTATTAAATAAATTATTATACTTCTTAATAAGTTTATTTATTATTAAGATAACATCATCATCTCTTTTTCTAAGAGGAGGAACTTCTATAGGTATTACATTCAATCTATAGTACAAATCTTCTCTAAACTCACCTTTTTCAACAAGCTCCTTTAAATTTTTATTAGTTGCAGCAACAACTCTTATATCTAAATCTATAAGCTTATTTGATCCAACTCTTACTAAAGTTCTTTCCTGAAGAACTCTTAATAACTTAACTTGTAAATAAAGTGGCATATCTCCTATTTCATCTAAGAAAATTACTCCTTTATTTGCAAGTTCAAATTTACCTACTCTTCCATTTGAATTTGCTCCTGAAAATGCACCTTTCGCATATCCAAAAAGTTCACTTTCCAAAAGACTTTCTGGAATAGCTCCACAGTTTATAGCAATAAATGGTTTATTTCTTCTATCACCTTCTGCATGTATTGCCCTTGCAACTAACTCTTTTCCTGTTCCACTATCCCCAGTAATAAGTACTGTTGATTTAGATGAAGCTATTTTCTTTATTTTACTTTTTAATTGAACCATTGGATGAGATTCACCAATTATTTCATCACAAGAAATTCTATTTTTACCAAATGTTAAATTAACAGCTTCTTTTTGTGCGCTTTTAAATTCCTTAAATATTAATATCTTTTCGCACTCCTTAAAATTTATGTAATTATATATTATTTTTCCAACTACTGAATATTTTTTTCTATCTATCTTTAAATTAAATAGTTCTCCTCTAGGATAATATTCTCCAGTGTTTTCTATTTTTATTTCTTTATTTAATACATCTATTGTAAGATTTAACATAGTTAAAGCCTTATTGCTTACTAATGTCATCTTATGATCTTTACTTATTGTTATAATTCCATCATCTACTGAATTTATTATTTGTTTTAAAAAATCTAAATTATTTTTATTATCTAGTACTTCTCTTTCTTCCATTATTTTTATTGCTATAAAATCTGCTATTTTCTTTAAAAATTCTAAATTAGTATTTAGATTTTCCATTAATCTAGTTTTTTGTTCCTCTGTTGAGCATATAAGTCCTATAACTCCAAGTTTATCATTTCCATATATTATAGGAACGCATATTTCCATACACTCTTTACATTTACCCTTATCTTTGCAATTTTTGCAAAGTATATCTAATCCAGGATTTTCAATAACTTTTGGTTCCCCAGATCTTAATGCTTCTTTATAAACATACCCTGAAAACTCTATGTTTTGACCACTTTGATTCTCATAGATTCCAGTTGCTGCTATTCTATTCATATTATTATCTACAATTTCAACATCTATTTTTAATACATTAGAAAGTAAAACAACATATTCATTTACAACATCTGAAATATCTTTTAATCCTATTTTATTCATATAAAATTTCACCCTTTTAGAAATATTTTAGTTAATTAAATTGTTTTTTTGATTTATCCTTCATACATATTAAGTTACCATTGTTTTTTTCAAATAATATTTCTGCAATTATACTAAATGCTATTTCTTCTGGCGTTCCATCTGATATATCAAGCCCTATTGGCATATGAATATTATTTATTATTTTTTCTTCAATTCCCTTTTCTACAAGATATTCTTTTAATCCTGAAACCTTCTTTTTACTACCTACTACCCCTATATATTTATATGGCTTATCTATAACAGCTTTAAGCCATTTACGATCACTAGCATGTCCTCTAGTTGCTAAAACTACAAAAGAATCTTTAAAATCAATATTTTCAATATAATTCTCATCATCTGTAACTATGAACTCATCAACATTTTTAAATGTTTCGTAGCTTTTATATTCTTCTCTATCTTCTATTATTATTCTTCTAAAGTTCATGCTATCTGTTATTTTTATAATATTTTGTGATATGTGCCCAGCCCCAAATATTATAAGTTTTGGTTTTGGTATAAACACTTTTATGTACCCTGAAATATCTCCACCACAAGTCATTTTAAGATTTCCTTTTTCATTTAATCTGTAATCAAAGCTTGTACCTATTCCTTCTTTTATTGCATTTTTACACGCTTTTATTACTCTTGCTTCAACAGCTCCTCCACCAATTGTTCCTACTATAACTCCATCTTCATTAACACTCATCATCGTCCCTGCTTTCCTTGGTGTTGAACCTCCAGCTTCAGTTATAATTGCAAGAGCAACCTTTCTACAATTATTTAATTCCATAGTTATATTTCTCAAAATTCTCTCTTCCATAATTTAAACCTCCATAATACTTCTTAAATAAAGTATTCCTTCTAAAGCTGCTCCACCTACGCATCTTGCTTTATCTGAAATTAAATCACAATTTTTCTTTTCTTCTATTCTTGGATCTATATCAGCTATTTTAAATCCTTTAGTTACATAAAACCCTTCTCTTATCATTCCTCTTAACAAACCACTCATAGTTGCATATACATATTCACTTCCAACTTTACATATTGGCTCACCCTTTTCAACTACATCACCAATATCTTTTATTATGTGTAATGATCCCTCACAAGGTGAATAAACAACCCTCTCTTTTCCATATCCTTTTATAATTCCAGGAACTCCAGTATTTTTTTCAGCTGGCCCTTTAAATATAAGTCTTCCTAAATTATGTCCTCTATTTGTTTCAACAACTATATCAACATCTTTTCCAGCTTCATAACCTGGTCCTAATGCTATTGTTATTGGAGCCATACTTTTATTAGTTCCTATATTTTTTTTGCATAAAGTTCCATCAACAACTGCAATTGGATTTATTTTTTCTATTAAATCACCACTTGAGTCAACCATAACACATACCTTATTTTCTTTTAATACATTATGCATTTCTTCTATTGACTCAGCCTTTTTAGCAATTATATCCTCAACTGTACATTCGCCATCATATATAGCCTCACTTAGACATACATTTCTTCTTATTGATGAAGGTTTTTGAACTTCAAGTGAAACCACTGAAAATCCTGCCCTCTTAAGTTTTTGAATAGTCCCAGTTGCTATATCTCCAGCACCTCTTACTACTATTATTTCATCTTTCATAACTTTTCCCCCTCATATATAGCTTTTGCCATTTTTAAATCTTCTTTTGTATCAATATCAAAAAACTCTATACTTTTATTAAAATAAACAGGTGTAACTTTTTTAATGTTATTTTTTATTACATTTCTTCCACCTATATCACCTTCAATATTCATTAATTCAAACTTAAATTCCCTTGAAAAAATTACTGGACTTTTATTTTTGCCATTTACTTTTGGAAGTATTATTCCACCCCTCTTTATAAACGTTTTCATAAGTATTTTAATAGTTTCCTTTTTAATAAAAGGCTGATCTCCAGTAAAAAAAATATATCCATCATATTCCTTTTTCAAAGAACTTAAAGCTAATTTTATACTCTCACTTTGTCCATATTTAAACCTTCCATTATATATAGTTTTAACTTGTAAATTCTCTGCTATATCTTTAACTTCTTTATCTTTATAAACTACTATTACATCTTCAAAATCACAACTTTTTGCTAATTCAATAGTCCATCTTATTAAAGGCTTATTATATAAATTTATAAGAAGCTTATTTTCACTCATTCTTCTAGACATCCCAGATGCCATAATTATTGCTACCAACTAAAACACCTCAATATAAAACTTAAAATAAAAAATAACTTTCATTTAAGAGACTTCCACCTATTATTTTATTTATATTTATATTTTTCCTCTCTAATATTTTTAGCAACTTACATGCCATTTCATATTGTTTTTTATTCTCTATCTTATTTAAAAATAATATTTTTTCTCCAACACTATTTTTAAATAATCCATTTTTACTTGAAATAACATTTGCTATCGCCTCAGGAGTTATTTCCTCTCCTTCTGATATAAGAGATATTTTTGAAAACTTTTCTATTCTATGAATTATATCCTCTTTAGCAACTTTCCCTATAATATCTATAGGTATTATTCCTACTGTTTTATTTGTTCTCTTACTTATTACTGGTTCAGTTTCATTCCAACCTTTTAATGGCTTTCTCTTTGAACCATCACTCTCTATTAATAAATAATCAAATCCATATACATTTTCATCTATTAATTCTACATTTGTATGAAATTTGTTTTCAGAAACAATTTCTCCAATTAAAAAATTTATACCTTTTTCTAAATTAATATTTTTAGATTCATTTAAAAATATAATATTAAATTTTTCATCTTCTTTTGGGATAAACATTTTAGTAGAGGTAGTTATAATAACTTTTTTATTAGATAACTCTTTAGATAATTTGTACATAAATGTCGTCTTTCCACCAGATCCAACAACAGAAACTATATCACCATTTTTTAAATCAATTAAGTCAAATAAATTTTTCATAAATTCCTCCAAAGTCCCTTGGTTTAATTATACAATTTATTTAAATTTTTTCAAATTTTTATATATAAAAAATCGTCTATAAATTATTATTAATTTATAGACGATTAATTTCTTAATAACATAAAATTTTTAAATTTACTATTTTACATCAGTTGTTAAATTACCTTCACCATATACACTTTCCCAATCTTTAATAAATTGTTCAACACTCCAATCAGTTAATGGATGCTCTAACATTTTATCCATTATTTCTGGATTTACAGTTACTGAATCAACCCCATATTTGCTTAATTCATGGACTTGTTGAACATTTTTAAATGATGCTGCCAAAACTTTGCAATCTAAGCTATAAAGTTTTAATTCATCAATAATATCCTTTACTACTTGTACACCATTTCCACTTATATTATCAATTCTATTTACATATGGAGCAACAAACTTAGCACCACTTACTGCAGCCATTAATGCTTGCTGAGCTGTAAATATTGCAGTAGCTGTTATATTTATCCCATCTTTACTTAAAACTTTAATTGCTTTAATTCCTTCTTTAGTTACAGGAATTTTAATATAAAGATTTCCCCCTATAGTTTTATTTAAATATTTAGCTTCTCTTACCATTTCTTCTGAAGTCTTACCTAAAACTTGTACATGTAACATTGTATCTTTATCAATTATTTCTCTTATATCTTTTAAAAGTCTTAAAAATTTTTTATTCTCCTTTGATATTATTGTTGGATTTGTTGTTACTCCTGTTATTGGATATAAATCAAAAGCTCTCTTTATATCAGCTATATTTGCAGTATCTAACATGTATATCATAATTATTTCTCCCCTTTTAATATATAAATTTTGCACTTTAAAATATTTTTATTTAATTAAATTTATAATGCTTCTTCTGTTCTTGATATTATGTCTTCTTGAGTTGTAGGATCTAATGTAACAAACTGTGCACAATACCCTGCAACTCTAACTATTACATCTCTGTATTTTTCTGGGTCCTTTTGTGCTGCTCTTAATGTTTCAGTTGAAATTATATTAAATTGTATATGCCATCCCTTCATTGCTACAAAAGATTTTATTAAAGCTACAAACTTTTCAAATTGAGCATCTCCCTTTAATAATTCCGGTGAAAACTTTTGATTTAATAATTGTCCACCTGTCATTAATATAGTTTTAAGTTTAGTTATTGATTTTAATACAGATGTTGGTCCATTTACATCTGTTCCTTGAACTGGTGATGCTCCCTCTGCTGCTGGAGTCCATGCTTTTCTACCATCTGGAGTTGCTCCTGTTACTGTTCCCATAGGTACATTTGATGAAATTCCAGAAGTTGATAAGCCATATTTGCAACCAATTGGACCTTTTCCTTTTCTTGTTGTATCATATTTTACTATTTCATTAATATAAGTATCATAAGCTTCTTTTGCTATATTATCTACATAATCTATATCATTACCATACTTTGGTGCTTCTAATAATATTTTTTGAATAACTTTTCCTTTTTCTCCTTCAAAGTTATTATTTAAAGCACTCATAACTTCTTCCTTACTTAAATATTTATTTTCATATACTACACTCTTTAATGCTGCTAAGGAATTTGCCACATTTGCAAGTCCAACTTGAAGACCTGAAACAAAATCATATACAGAGCCACCTTCTTTTATACTCTTGCCTCTTTCTATACAATTATCTACAAGTGATGAACATAACATATCTGGAAACTCTTCAAGATGAGTATCAGCAAGTTTATCAAGGGCTACTGTAAGTTTTGTATAATATTTAATATTTTTATTCCAAGCTTCCCAAAGTTCATTATAAGTATTAAAGTTTGTAAGATTACCATTTCCAGTTAAAAGAGTTTTTCCTGTTCTCTTATCAAAACCATCATTTAATGTAAGTTCTAAAGCTTTTATCATATTTAAAAATGTCATTCCTGTACATCTATATCCCCATTTACCTGGAACTGCTACTTCAACACAACCAACCATTGTGTAATTATAAGCATCTTTATAACTTACACCCTTATTTAAAAGTGCAGGTACTATTATTTCATCTGTATGCAGTGCAGGCATCCCAAAACCTGTTCTTATTACATTTGCACATTCTCTTATAAATTTTTCTGGACTATTTGAATGTAATCTTGCTGAAAGATTTGGTTGAGTAAGCTTTGCTTCTCCAACACTCTCTAAAATAAGATAGCTTAATTCATTAACACAATCACTTCCATCAAAGTTAGAGCCTCCAATAGTTACATTTTGATATGTTGGATATCCAGCGCCATATCCTGAGTGTGAAGTTGGTCTAACTTTTAATATTGAATAAAGTTTTATCCATAAACACTGTAATATTTCCTTTGCTTCATCTCTAGTTATAATGCCTTTTTCAATATCATTTTTATAATATTTATATAAATATTGATCTAGTCTTCCAAGTGATGCTGAATGTCCATTACTTTCAATTTGAATTACTAAATGAATAAACCAAACTAATTGCACAGCCTCATAAAAACTTCTTGGTGGATTTTCTGGAACAATACTACAAACTTCTGCGATTTTGATTAATTCAAGTCTTCTTTTTTCATTATCTTCATTTTTAGCAAGTTCCATAGCAAGATTTGCATATCTATTTGCAAATTTAATTACTGCTTCATTAGTTATAATTACACCCTCTAAAAATGCTTTTTTTCTTAATCCATCATTTTCACTTATATCTACATTTTTAAGCTTTTCCTTTGCTTCATCAATTACACCTTTTAATCCTAAATTAAGTGCCTTTTCAAAATCTGGAACTATATGTCCATCTCCTGATGTCATATTTCCTTCACCATGTATTACTTTAACTGAAATTGCATCTTCTATTTCTTTTGGTATTTCTCCATAACATTTATCTCTTAATGTTTTTCCATTCCAATAATCTACTATCTCTAATAATTCATCTATATCATCTTCATTAAGATGGAAGTTATCTCCTTCCCTTTTATCAAAATTTCCTTTTTCTTTAATTTCATCTTTCATCCATTTTGCTGCATATTCAGGAAAAATTGGAGCAGTTCTTTCATTCGAAGCCTGATTACCAACTATAAGTTCTCCATCTTTAATGTATATAGTCATATTTTTTAATATTTTTTCAACTGCCTTAGCTCTCTTTATATAAACTGGAGCATTTTCATATTCCTTATACGCCTCTGTTACATATCTAGCTCTTTCAATACAAACACTAGGTGTTTGTGATAAAACTGATTCTCTTAAAGCCTTTACTCTCTCACTTCTAATCTCATAAACTTTCATAAATTTAACCTCCTCTTATCCACCAATTACACATTTTAAGCCTTTATTTTGAACAATATTTTTTAAATGTTCTATGTCAATTTCGTTTAAGTTCTTCAATTCTTTTAATTTATAATCTCTTTGAAGTTGTCTATACTTGTCTTTTCCTAATGAATGATACGGTAATAAATGAATTTCTTTTATATCGTTTTCAATAGCTATATCTGCTGTTTTTGAAATATTTTCTTCATTATCATTTAAACCTGTAATTACAGGAATCCTAATAATTATATTATGATGAATTTTACTTAACTTTTTTAAATTATCTAATATAATTTTATTGCTTGCTCCAGTAAACTTCTTATGCATATTATCATCAGTACTTTTTATATCAAACATAACAGTATCGCAAAGATTTGCTATATTCTTTAAATCATTAAAGTCTCCAAACCCACTTGTTTCTATAGCTGTATTAATATAATTTTCCTTACACATATTTAGAAGTTCTAATACAAATTTACTATTCATCAAAACTTCCCCACCCGAAATAGTAACTCCACCACCAGATTGTTTATAAAAAATATTATCTTTATAAACTTCATTAAACACTTCTTTTACATCTCGTTCTTTTCCTACAAAATTTAAAGCAGACATTGGACATGTTTTTATACATTCGCCACATAATATACACTTATTCCTGTTTATTACTACTTTATTATTTTTAAAAATAATTGCATTATTATTGCATGAATTTATACATCTTTTACATTTTATACACTTATTTTCGTTATAATAAATATCATTTTCTTTTCTTTGAGTTTCCGGATTTGCACACCATATACATTTTAATGGACACCCTTTTAAAAAAACTACTGTTCTAATTCCAGGACCATCATGTGTAGCGTATTTTTCTATTTCACACACAACAGCTTTGTTCATATAAACCACCTCCCATTTATTATCATTTAATTTTATTTATTATCATTTATCTATATTTTATAGTTATTAATTATTAATGTCAATATATTCAATTCTTATTTGTTTTCATTTATTCTCATTTTATATATAATAATAATGAGGTGAATTAAAATGTTTATGGAAGAAAGACTTAATGAAATATTAGAATTAGTAAAAAAAAATAATAAAGTCTTAGTTAAAGATTTAAGTAATAAATTTAATGTTACAGAAAGTATGATAAGAAAAGATTTAAATAAACTTGAAAAGGAAGGTTTGGTTGAAAGGACTTATGGTGGTGCTATACTTCCAAGAAATTTAGCTGAAAGCACAAATATTTCTAATAGACTTATAAATAATATAGATACAAAAAAAATTATAGCCAATAAAGCTTTTGAAAATATAAAAGATAATGATACTATATTTTTAGATATATCAAGTACAAACTACTTACTTGCTGAATTATTATCTAAAAGTTCAAAAAAAATAACATTAGTTACTAATATGGTTGAAATAACTTCTCTTTTTAATAATCCTGAACTTAAAATAGATGTTATTTGTATAGGCGGTATGTATAACAAAAAACTTGGAGGCGTTGTTGGTTCTGAAGCTATACAAGGTATCTCTAAATATAGATTTAATAAAGCGTTTATAGGAAGTTGTGGAATAAACATTTTTGATAAAAGTATAAATAACTTTGATTTAGAAGAAGGTAACACTAAGAAAGCAATAATTGAAGCATCAAATAAAACTTATCTTCTAATAGAAAATAGAAAATTTAATTTTGATGGAACTTATAAATTTGGAACTCTATCTGATATAAATTATATAATTACAGAAAATACACCTGATAGTAAAATATTAAAAATTATAAATAAATTAAGTATAAATATTATATAAATAACTTAGTTATTTAATATATAAGTTTATTTTTTATTAAAACTATCTATATATTTTTATTTTTAAATTTAATAAGGATATATTTAATTAAATATATCCTTATACACTATTATCTATTATCTATTTTTTCTGGATAAAGATCATGGTTTACTAATCTATTGTAAGCAACCTGTTCCCATTTGGTGCCTTTCTTACCGTAATTGCAATAAGGATCTATTGATATACCGCCTCTTGGAGTAAATTTTCCCCAAACTTCTATATATTTAGGATCCATTACTTTAATTAAATCTTTCATTATTATGTTAATACAATCTTCATGAAAATCTCCATGATTTCTAAAACTAAATAAATATAATTTTAAAGACTTACTTTCTACCATATTTATATTTGGTACATATGATATATATATTGTTGCAAAGTCAGGTTGTCCAGTTATTGGACAAAGACTTGTAAACTCTGGAAAGTTAAATTTTACAAAGTAATCATTATCTTTATGTTTATTTTCAAAAACTTCTAAAACCTCTGGTGTATATGAAAATTCATAATTTGTATTTTTATTTCCAAGTAGTGTTAATCCTTCATTTTCTCTATTTAAATTTTGCATAACAAAAAATCCCCCATTATTTAAATTTATTTTTAAACTTTATATAACCATTTTTCCTTAATGTACATGATGGACAATGACCACATCCATTTCCTATTATTCCGTTATAACAAGTTAAAGTTTCATTTTTAACTATATCTAAAACACCTAAATCATCCGCTAATTTCCAAGTTTCTGCTTTATCTATCCACATAAGTGGCGTTATTATTTCAAATTGATAGTCCATTGATAAGTTCAATGTGACATTTAATGATTTTATAAACACATCTCTACAATCTGGATAACCACTAAAATCACTTTGTGAAACACCTGTAATTATATTATTTATTCCTCTTTGCTTTGCAAATATTGCAACAAAACTTAGAAACAAAAGGTTTCTTCCATCTACAAAGCTATTTGGAACTGTATCTTTCTTCACCTCTTTATCAACTTCTATATCTACTCTAGTTAATGAATTTGGAGCTAATTGATTTAACAAATTTAAATCTAATATATAATGTTCCACATTATACTTTTTACAAATATTTTTTGCACATTCAAGTTCAAGGTTATGTCTTTGACCATAGTCAAAAGATACTGCAATTACATTTTTATATTTTTTCTTTGCCCAAAATAAACAAGTTGTACTATCTTGTCCACCACTAAAAACTACTATTGCTTCTTCCTTATTCATTACTAAAATCCACCTTTCATATTTAACAATAACTCTTGTCTTAAAAGTATATTTTCTTTAAATTTTCCTTTATAAATACTTGTTTTAGTACATGATCCATTCTTTTTAATTCCTCTAGTTGTCATACAGGAATGTTCCCCTTCTATAATAACTGCTATATCAGAACTTTCAGTTATAATTTCTATAATTTCTGCTATATCTTTACCTATTTTTTCTTGAAGTTGCAATCTTCTGCCTACCATATCTGCAATTCTAGCTATTTTGCTAAGTCCTATTACTTTTCCATTAGGAATATATGCAACTGTAACTTTCATGTTATACATTAAAGCTAAATGATGTTCACAATAACTAAATATAGGTATATCTTTAACTATAACCATTTCGTCACTATCTGATATTTCAAAACTTTCATTAAAACATTTATTAAACATTTCTGCTATTTCTTTATTGGAATAATTATTACCTTCTAAAACTTCCTTTAACATATTTACATATCTTTTTGGAGTTTCAATTAATCCCTCTCTATTTGGATTTTCTCCAATTAATTCTAAAAGTTCTCTAACTAACTCTATTGCTCTTTCTTCCTTTTCCTTTGAATTCCAAATATTCATTTTCTTAAACTCCCTTTTTCATAGGATTCCATATTATTTTATGCATTTGTAATTGAAGTCTTATTCCATTTAATTTTCTTAATTTCAAATAATTCACTATATCTTCAAGATTAATTTCATTAAATACTGCACTAACAAATACATTAATATTTCTATCTTCTAAATTTTTTTCCTTATATACTTTTTCCATAGTTTTTAAATCTTCTAAATTAGAAACAACAAATTTTACACAATCTATATTTCTTACAACCTCAAAATTTTCTAATATCATTTTATTTTCCATATTACTTGAAGGGCTTTTGTAATCAACTATATAAGATACAGTTGGAAATTCTTCTATATACTCCTTAATATTTATAGAACCATTAGTTTCTACACTTACATTAAATCCATTTTCTATTAATTTTTTTAATAAGCAACTAACATTTTCTTTATGTAAAAGTGGCTCTCCACCTGTTAATGTTACATTTTTTATATTAAAATCAAGCTTATTTAAAATCTCATTTACATTCATTTCTACACCATCTGATTCATTTTGTGCATAACAAGTATCACAATATGAACATCTTAAATTACATTCAGAAAGTCTTATAAAATTAGTGATAAAACCAGCTCTATTTGCTTCTCCATCTATACTTTGAAAAATTTCAACTACTTTCATTAATTACACTCCCTATATGTTGCTTTATTATTTGGTGTTTCATATACAGTTATATAATCAATTTTAAAATTTTTATTTTTAATTACTTTTGAAAGCTCATTTTCAAGTTCACAAAAAAATAATTTACACATATTTTCTGCTGTTGATCTAACAGAAATATTAACTATTTTAAAATTCATCCTTCTACATGCATCTATAAAAATTCTTTCTTCATTTGTTACATTTTCATCAGTAAAAATTAAAGCATGATCATAATTTTTAAAATACTCTTTTATTATATTTTTAATATCAGAAAAATCTATTATCATTCCTTTAGAGCTACCACTCTCTATTAGATTTTCTGCTTTTAGTCCATACTTTACCCTCCAACGATGCCCATGTAAATTTTTACATTTACCAGAATGTCCTTTTAAAAAATGACTTGAATCAAAACTTTCTTCTCCTTCTAAAAAATAACTCATAAAATTTTCTCCTTATTTAATTATTTAACTAAATAAGACATTTCTAAATCTGTATTTTATTAATACATTATAAAATTCATTTTATAAACTAAAACATTTCAATAATTATAGTCATATAATTAATTTAATATTTTTTGCATAAAAAAAAGGGCATAAACTGCCCTAATAAACAAATAAAAAATATATATAATATATTATAATCCTAGTTTTGTTTATAGACAGGATGGTTTCGAACTGTCTTATTAAGTTATTTTTGCCATAATATAATTTTAATTCAAAAATTTATTATAATCAACCCAAATTGTTTTATATCAAATTTAAAATATTTTAAATAATATATATTAATTCTAAAATATGGAGGCTTAAATATGGATTTAGGTTTTTTGCAAAATTATTGCATTCCTACTATAGTTGGAATTTGTTTATGCATTGGCTATGTAATTAAAAGTAGCTTACATTTTATTTCTAATAAATATATACCATTAATTATGCTAATACTTGGTTTATCATTAAATATCTTTATAAACAAATCAATTACTTTAGATATAATTCTTGCTGGTATGTTTTCTGGACTTGCAAGTACAGGAGTCCATCAAATGTTTAAAAACCTTATAAATGAATCTAATTATACCAATAGTGAAAATAATAAAAAATAAAAAGGACATTAAAAATGTCCTTTTTATTTTATGCGTAAACTAAATCTATATTTATCTTATAAAAGCAATTCCATAAGATTGTACTTGCTTTCCTTTATGTCTCTTTTCTTATTTACATCACATATATCAACACTTATCATATTATTGTCTTGAATTCCTACTGCTTTTCCAGATTCATTTTTTCTAAGAAGCTCTACAGCATGAATACCCATTCTTGATGCTAAAACTCTATCAAAAGCAGATGGATTTCCACCTCTTTGTATAAATCCTAAAACCGTGTTTCTTACTCCAATATTTAATGTTTCTTCTAAATATCTTTGAAGATCTTCTATATTATACATTCTTTCAGTTATTATTATAATACTGTCTTGCTTTCCTTTTTCTATATTCTTTTTAAGCTTTTGTGCAATTTCTTCAAAACTTAATTTTCTCTCTGGTGTTGATATTATATCGCCACCACCAGCCATTGCTGAATATAGAGCTAAATCTCCACAGTATCTCCCCATAACCTCAACTATTGTTGGCTTTTCATGTGATGCATCTGTATCTTTTATCTTACTTATACATTCTAATACTGTATTTAAAGTTGTATCAAAGCCAATACAATAATCTGTATACTCTAAATCATTATCGATAGTTCCAGGAATTCCAATAACCTTTACACCTAATTCATGTAATTTATTTGCTCCTTGAAAAGAACCATCTCCACCAATTACAATTACAGCATCTATATTATATTTTTTTAAATTTTCTATTGCTTTCATTCTTCCTTCTACTGTCGTAAATTCTGGACATCTAGATGTTTTTAGTATAGTTCCTCCTGCTTCTGAAATATAATCTACATCAAATTCACCAATCTTTTTAATTTCTTCATTTAAAAGACCTGTATAACCTCTCTTTATTCCAAAAGTCTCAATACCATAGTTATTAGAAACCTTTACTATAGCACGAATAACTGCATTCATTCCTGGAGCATCTCCACCACTTGTTAAAATTCCAATCTTCATAAATTTCTCCTCTGTATATCCATAATTTTGCTAATGTAATTGTATACACTTATATTATTATAATAATACTTTTTTGCAAAATTATAAATAGTTAACCGGTAAATTTATAAAAATTTTTCATTTTTAAAACCTTAATATGATATTTCTTCAATTTAATTAAATTAACCTTACAATAAAAATTTATAAAGCTTTATTTAATATTTCTCTTGATACTTCTAATGTTACATCTCCATTTTCCCCTAAGTTTGTAAGTCCATGTTTTTGTAATGAATTTATTACTTCATCAATATTTTTTTCATCTAAACCATAATCTGAAAGCTTTGTTTTAACTCCTAAACTTTCAAAAAATTCTCTTGTCTTACTTATAGCCATTTCAATTCTACTATCTTCATCCCCATCTTTTATGTTAAATACACGATCTGCATACTGCAATAACTTTTCCTTCTTTTCCTTCTTTCTTACACTCCATGATGCTGGTTGAACTATTGCTAAAGTTTTCCCATGATCTATTCCATATAAAGCTGTAAGTTCATGTCCTATCATATGAGTGCTCCAATCTTCTGGAACCCCCATAGCTATTAAACCATTTAGTCCCATTGTTGCACATAAAACAAGATTTGCTCTTAAATCATAATCATTTGGATTTTCAATTGTATCTTTACCGATTTCAATTAAAGTTTTAAGTATTCCTTCTGCTGTTCTATCTTGAAATCTTGCATCAACTGGATATGTTACATATTGTTCAACAACATGAATAAATGTATCAACTACCCCATTTGCAACTTGAGTTTTTGGTAAAGTAAATGTTATTTCAGGCTCTAATATTGAAAACTTAGGGAAAACTAAAGGATTTCCAATTACAAATTTTCCTTTATCATATGTTATAACTCCACCACTATTCATTTCTGAGCCTGTTGCTGGTAAAGTTAGTACAACTCCTATAGGTAAAGCTTTTTTGATTTTTCCTGATACTTCCCTTAATAAAACATCAGTTAAATCTCCATCATAATTGCAAGCTAATGATATAAACTTAGTTCCATCAATAACAGAACCTCCACCTACAGCAAGTAAAAAATCTATTTTTTCTTTCTTAATTAAATCTACTGCCTTTATTAATGTTTCATATTTTGGATTTGGTTCAATTCCTGAAAACTCAAATACACTTCTATCTCCTAAAGCTTCTTTTACCCTTTCTAAAGTTCCAAACCTTTTAACACTTCCACCACCATAAAGAATTAATACTCTTGAATCATTTGGTACAAGACTACTTAGCTCCTTTATTCTATCCTTTCCAAATACTATATGAGTTGGATTGTAAAAATCAAAATTATTCATACTCCTCATTCCTTTCATACATAAAATTTAAGTTTCTAAAATAAAATTTATATTTTTGCATTTTATATATTAGCATACAAATTCTTTAAACCAGTAATTAATAATACCTTAAATACATTTAAATTTAATTATTATTGATAAGTAAATAAAACATATAAATAATTCTATTAATTAAAGTTTACTATAAACTAATGAAATATTTATAATATTAAGAAAAACTTATAGTTAACATAAATAAAACAGAATTATTATATTAAAGATATCTCATTAAACCTTAAATAAAAAACCAATTAATTTATCATTAATTGGTCTTTATTTTTTATAACGCTTCTATTAATATTTCTCTTACTATATTAGGTGTTAAATCTCCTGTTTCTGATAAATTAGTTAGTCCTTGTTTCTTTAATGAATCAACTACTAATTCAATTTGTTCCTTATTTATATTATAATTTGAAAGTTTAGTAGTTATATCAAGACTTTCAAAAAACTCTCTTGTTTTTTGTATAGCCATATCAGCTTTATAATCATCATTACCTTCTGTAATATTAAATATTCTTTCTGCATATTGTACTAATTTTGCTTTCTTTTTATCTTTTCTTACAGTCCATAATGCTGGTAAAACTACTGCTAAAGTTTTTGCATGGTCAATTTCAAATAAAGCAGTAAGTGCATGACCAATCTTATGAGTACTCCAATCTCCTGGAACTCCCATCTTAAGCAATCCATTTAATGCCATAGTTGCGCATAGCATAAGATTTGCCCTTAAGTCATAATTTTCTGGTTCATCAATAGTTTTTCTTCCTATTTCAATTAAGCTTAAAAGTATCCCCTCAGCCATTCTATCTTGAAATTTTGCATCAACTGGATATGTTAAATATTGTTCAAGAACATGAACATATGTGTCAACAACACCATTTGCAACTTGAGTTTTTGGTAAAGTAAATGTTATTTCTGGTTCTAATACTGAGAACTTTGGAAATACTAAAGGACTATAAACACTATATTTTCCCTTATCATATGTTATAACAGCACCACTATTCATCTCTGAACCTGTTGCAGGTAATGTTAATACAACTCCTATTGGAAGTGCTACTTTTATATTTTCTAAAGTAAAGTTTGGTATTAATAAATCAGTTAAATTTCCATCATAATGTGATGCTAATGATATAAACTTAGTTCCATCTATAACAGAGCCTCCACCTACTGCAAGTAAAAAATCTATCTTTTCTTTCTTAATTAAATCTACTGCCTTTATTAATGTTTCATATTTTGGATTTGGTTCAATTCCTGAAAATTCAAATACAATTCTATCTCCTAAAGCTTCTTTTACTTTATCTAATGTTCCAAATTTTTTAACGCTTCCACCACCATAAAGAATTAATACTCTTGAATCTGTTGGTACAAGATTATTTATATCCTTTATTCTATCTTTTCCAAATACTATATGAGTTGGATTATAAAAATCAAAGTTATTCATAACTTTTCCTCCTTTATATTTTATTTAAAATCTATATAAATATTTTAATGTCTATCCTTTATTTTTCCTTCATACATATTTAATTTAGCATCAATTCTATTTAAATATTCTCTTAATTCTTTTATTTGATTCTCTATCTTTTCTCTATGCTTTTCTATAAGTTTTTTTCTTTCTTCTAATGTATGGTCTCCTTCTTCATAAAGAGCTACTACATTTTTTATATCATCAATTGACATATTTGTATCTCTAAAACACTTTACTATGTTTACCCAGTTTAAATCTTCTTCACTAAATATTCTGATTCCATTTTTATTTCTTTTTATATTTGGTATTAGCTTTTCTTTTTCATAAAATCTTATAGTATACTCACTTAATCCTGTTATTTTTGAAATTTGTCCTATAGTATATTCCATCTTTATACTCCAATTTTTATATTAAATAATTTTTATAAATTATATTGTATTACTTAGAGTTTACTCTAAGTCAATAAGTTTATGTATTAACATTTTTTTAATTAGTAAAAATACCAATTCATTTCTAAATAAAAAATAATATAAATAAACTAAAATTAGAATATAATTGTTAAACAAGAAAGGAGAGTACTGAAATAATCAATACTCTCCTTTTCTCTATTTATTCAATATAAATTTACTTATATATCTACCGCTATTTAATCCTAATTCTGCTGAAAATTTTAAAAAAAGTATAGTTGCTATACCTGCAAATATTCCCGTAATTAGTCTTCTAAAATTATTGCTTATCCATTTTCCTTTTAGCTGTCCTACTCCATCAATTAAAAGAGGAGTTATTAATAATACTATAATAGCAAAATTACTTTTACCAACTATAATCAAATATATAATTCCTATTAAATATCCTAAAAGTATTCCCGTACATCTTGCACATATTGGAAACTGCTTACCTTTGAAAAAAAATGATCTTTCCGGTAGTCTATGACAAAAAAACATATAATGAAGTATTTTTTCCATATGTATTATAACTCACTTGCTATTCCAAGCATAAAGAATAAAATATAAATTATTACCCAAACAATTATTCCACCTATCATCCATTTACAAATAAGTTTTGCTGAATTTGGCTTCTCATCCTTCCATAAAAAATATAATATTAATCCTACAACTGGAAAACAACAAGAAACTGCTCCTGCTAAGTTTGAAGGATTATCAATTTTTTTATCATCCTCATTATTAACTTTTACTCCACAGTGTACACATACATAAGCATTATCATCGATTTCCTTACCACAATTCTTACAGTACATAATTTTCCCCCTAATATAAAAAAGTCTATTTAATTATAATATCAAATTTAATACTTTTTAGTAGTTGTTAGTAATTTTTACCTTTTATTAACTTTATTAATATAACTTTAATAAATAAAATTAATAATTGTATTATTAAAGTTATATTAAAGTAGTTTTAATGTATATTTTTTATTACCTTTGCTATACAAACTTAAAATAAATAAAATAGACTGTCTAATTTTTAGACAGTCTATTTCATTCAAACTATTTCATTAATTTACATATATCATTTGTAAATTCTACTGGATCTTGGATGCTTAATCCTTCTACAAGTAATGCTTGATTATATAAAAGATTTGTATAAAGATTAAACTTCTCTTTATCATTTGAAAAAGCATCTTTTAATGAAGAAAATACTTCGTGATCTGTATTTACTTCTAATATCTTATCAGCTTTAACTTCACCATTATTTGGCATTTGACTTAATATTTTTTCCATCTCTATTGAAAGTTCACCTTCACTTGATAAACATACTGGATAATTTTTAAGTCTACTTGAAGCTTTAACTTCTTTTATTTTTCCATTTAAAGTTTCTTTCATAGCTTCAAATATATCTTTATTTTCTTCATTTGCCTTTTCATTATCTTTTTCTGATTCTATTCCTAAATCTCCACTTGATACTGACTTAAATTCTTTTTCGTTATAGTTCATAAGCATCTTAATTGCAAATTCATCTATATCCTCAGTGAAATAAAGAATTTCATATCCTTTATCTAATACCATTTCTGTTTGTGGCATTTTTTCTATTCTTTCATTTGATTCACCAACTGCATAGTAAATATATTTTTGATCTTCTGACATTCTATCTAAATATTCAGCTAATGTTACCATTTTCTTTTCTTTTGATGAATAGAACATTAATAAATCTTTTAATGTATCCTTATTTGCTCCAAACTCATCATAAACACCATATTTTAATTGTCTTCCAAATGATTTATAGAATTTTTCATAAGATTCTCTATCATTCTTAAGCATATTTTCTAATTCATTTTTAATTTTATTTTTAATATTTTTAGCAATACGTCTTAATTGTCTATCATGTTGAAGTAATTCCCTTGATATATTAAGTGATAAATCTTGTGAATCAACTATACCTTTTACAAATCCAAAATAATCTGGTAATAAATCAGAACATTTTTCCATTATTAATACACCATTTGAATATAACTCTAATCCTTTTTCATATTCTTTTGTGTAATAATCATATGGTATATTTTCTGGAATATAAAGTATTGCATTATAACTTATCATACCATCAACACTTATATGAATATGTTTTAATGGTTTATCAAATCCAAATCTTTTTTCAAAATAAAAATTGTTGTAATCTTCATCTGTAAGTTCATTTTTATTTCTTCTCCAAATAGGAACCATACTATTTATTGTTTCTTCTTCTTTGTATTCTTCATATTCATTTTCTGTTCCTTCTTTAAGCTTTGATTTTGTAACATCAAGCTTTATTGGATATCTTATAAAATCTGAATACTTCTTAATTAAAGATCTTAATTTATACTCATCTAAAAACTCATCAAAATTTTCATCTTCTGTATTTTCTTTTAAATGAAGAATTATATCTGTTCCATGACCCTCTTTTTCTGCATCTTCTATTGTATATCCATCTACTCCGTCTGATTCCCATCTATAAGCTTTTTCTTCACCAAAAGCTTTTGTTATAACAGTAACCTTATCCGCAACTAAAAATGCTGAATAAAATCCAACACCAAATTGTCCTATTATATCAAATCCATCTTTTAAATCATTTTCTTCTTTAAATTTAAGTGAACCACTCTTTGCAATAACACCAAGATTTTCATCTAATTCTTCTTTTGTCATTCCTATACCAGTATCAGATATAGTAAGAGTTCTATTTTCTTTGTTTGGAACTATTTTTATAAAATAATCATCTTTATTAAATGATAATGAATTATCACCTAATGTTTTATAATAAATTTTATCTATTGCATCACTTGCATTTGAAATTAATTCTCTTAAAAATATTTCTCTGTTAGTATAAATTGAATTAATTACTATATCTAATAATCTTTTTGATTCTGCTTTAAATTGTCTTTTTTCCAATTTAAATCTCTCCCTTCAAATTCAAAAGATATTTTTATTAGCACTCTTATAACTTGAGTGCTAATGCATAATTTATATATATCACTATTTGAAATTTATGTCAATATTAATTTTCCTTAATACTTTTTTGACCTTATTATACTTAATATTGTTGCTAATACACATATAAAACCTGTAGTTAAAAATACAATATCCATTGCATAAATAAATACATCATTTCTTCCTGGTACATAATTTGAAACTTCATAACCAATAATATGACTCATTCTATTATATAAAAGAGTTGTTGAAAGAGTTATACCAAACACCATCCCAACATTTCTAAGTAATGCATTAACACTTCCTGCTATACCAAGTTGACTTTTTTTAATTTCCTTCATAACAAGTCCATTATTAGGTGATTTAAATAAACCATTACCAAGTCCCATTATTCCACTATAAATAGCAACTTGAAATAAAGATGTATTTTCTTTTACTGTACCTAAAAGAATTAATCCTATTGATAATATTAAACAACCAATAGTTGCTATATATTTTGAATTTAACTTATCAGAAAGCTTACCACTATATGGTGAAACTATTCCTAATACTAATGGATATATCATAAGAAAAAATCCCGCATGTAAAGTTGACATTTTAAGTACATCTTGCAAATAAAATGGTAATATTATTGTTACTGAACTTAGTCCTATAAAAGTTAAGAAGTTGCATAATATACTTGTTGAAAATAATTTATTTTTAAATAATTTTAAATCTAGTACTGGTGACTTAACTGTTTTTTGTAAATATAAAAATATAATAAGCCCTATTATTGAAATTAAAAATCCAAATAATATATATTTATTTGTATATCCTACAAACTCACCTTTAGTTACTGACAATATAAGTGAAACTATAAAAAATCCAAAAGCAATTGTTCCTCTAACATCAATTTTCTCTTCAATTTTAATATTATCTTTTTCTAAAACCTTGTTAGCTAATATTAAATTTATTATTCCAATAGGTACATTAATCCAAAATATAAGATCCCATCTAATTGATGCAAGTATACCTCCAATTGATGGACCTATCATTGTTCCCAAAGCAACTGCACTTGCAGATATTCCAAGAGCTTTTCCTCTACCTTCCCCTTCCTTATATATACCAGTTATTATTCCCATATTAACTGCCATTGTACAAGATGCTCCAATACCTTGTATAACTCTTGAAACAATAAGTAATACTAAATTTTTTGAAAATCCACTACAAATAGATCCAATAGTAAATACTAAAATTCCAAACTTAAAAACTTTATTTTTACCCTTTATATCTCCTATTCTTCCATTTAATAAAACTAATACTGAAATTATTAAAAGATAGCTTGTAACTACCCACTCAACCTGAGCCATTGTTACATTTAAATCACGTGCTATAAGTGGAAGTGCAACATTTACTATACTTCCATCAATACATGACATAAATGTCATTATAACAACACACATTAATATTTTTGATTTTCTACTTTCAGAAACTTCATTATCTATATTACCCATAGAATTTTACTCCTTATAATAAAATAATTTTGATTTAATTATAGAAGTAATTTATTAATAATTTGATTTATTGCTGTGTACATGATTTAAACTTTTTTATTTTTAATAATTAATTTATTTTTTCTCCACAATATGGACAATATTTAAAATCACCTTCTATTACTTTTCCACAATTCGGACATCTTTTTTCATATTGATAATAATTGTTATTATATTCTCTTTTAATCTCTTTTAAATCCCAATAAGTTACATCAACATTCTCTCCTCTTTCTATTGCTTTACCTTTTTCCTTTGGAATTTCATATACAGAATTACATCTGTTGCAAACTACATAATAGCTTTCATTCCATTTAAATAAAGGTATAAAGAAAAAGTGAAAACAGTCAAATGTTTTTATCAATTTACCCTTAGTTTTTAAATTGCATTTTTTACACTGAAGATTTTCTAAAATTTTTATTTCCTTTGACTTACTTTCTATTCCGAATATTCCTATAAAAAACATATTTCCTCCTAACTTAAATTATAAAAATATAACTATTATATATATTTTACAACTATCCAAAATTTATTTTTAAATGCAATATTTTTAATTTTTGTAACATTATACTATATATTTAAAACATTGTGTTATTATAATCATGATTAAAAACAAAGGGGGAAGTTAAATAATGAACTTTAAATCATTTATATCAAAAAATAAGAAAATTTTAGCTTTTGGTATTATATTTTTATTTTTAGGAATTATATTTGGTAATATTTCATCAGCATCTGCAGATGAAATAGCTTCAGCTCAATCTAGAAATTCTAGTATATCATCTGAAATCTCTAATAATAATTTAGCATTGCAATCTAATAATTCTAAAATATCTAAGCTAACAAATGAGATTTCTACTTTACAATCAAAAAAAGATGAAATTGAAACGAAAAAAGAAGCTGAAAAATTAAAAGCAGAAAAAGCAAAAGAAGAATTAAAAGAAAAACAAACTGCTTCGGCTGAATCTAGTACTAACATAAAAAAAAGTAGTAATAGCTCTCATAAATCTACTACTAATAATACAAGCTCTTCATCAAAAGCAAAAAATAATTCTTCAAATTATGAAGATAACAACAATAATACTGTTGGAACTACTGTTTGGATAACTGCAACTGGTAAAAAATATCATAGAACAAACCATTGTGGAAATACTAATCCAAACAACGCAAGACAAGCATCATTAAAAGAAGCACAAAGTTTAGGATTAGATGCTTGCTCTAAATGTTTTTAATTAAGGGGAGAAATTAATGAATAAATTAGTAAAAAAACTACTTACTATCGTATTAGTATTTATTTGTTTTTTTGTTGGAATTATCATAGGTTGCGGTTCAAATAAAAATAATGAACTAAAAGCTAAACTAGATAAAGAATATAGCAATAAACAAATAACTCTTTCTGATACTAATAATGAACTTTCAAATTCTAATAAAAAAATTGATGAGTTAAATAACCAAATAACTAATTTAAATAATTATATAAAAGAAAATTCTAAATAAAAATAAACTCTATAAAGGAATACTCCTTTATAGAGTTTATTTTTATTTGTGATAGTAACCAATTATTTTATATACCTATAATTTATAACGTATTTTCTTTTTCTATATTTAAAAGTTTTTGCTTCATATCAATTCCACCAGCATATCCAATTAAATTTCCATTTGATCCAATTACTCTATGACAAGGTATGACTATAAGTATTGGATTTTTATTATTAGCCATTCCTACTGCCCTTGAAGCATTTTTATTTCCAATAAAATTTGCAATTTCTTTATAACTTAATGTTTTTCCATAAGGTATTTTCATCAGAGATTTCCAAACTTTCTTTTGAAACTCTGTTCCCTTTGGATTAATTGGTAAATTAAATTTTTTTCTCTTTCCATTTAAGTACTCTTCTATTTGAATTTTTGCATCTTTTATTAATTCCGTTTCTATATTATTTGAGTTTACTTCTTTACTTTCACCAAAATAAATTTTTGTTATATAATTTTCCTCTTGAACAATAGTAATTTTTCCTAAACTTGTGTAGTAATAATAAGTATTAATCAATTATTTCCTCTCCTTTAGTGGTATTTTAGAATATTTATTTATTCCACAAATACAAACAAATTGTTCGCCTATAATACACAAATGTCCTTGACTATTTATATTCATTATATTAAACTTATTTTTATACAATTATTATACAATTAAATGTACATTTAATTGTATATTTGAAATTATCTATAGTTTTATTAAAATAAAAATTTTATAATTGGGGGAGTTTCATATGGAAGGAACTAAAGAAACTAAAAAAATTATGTGGTATAGCCTTGCTCTTATGGCATTCTCTGCTGTTTGGGGATTCGGTAATGTAGTTAATGGATTCTCAGAATTTGGTGGATTAAAGGCTATAGTATCATGGATTCTTATTTTTGCTATTTATTTTGTACCTTATGCTTTAATGGTAGGTGAACTTGGTTCTGCCTTCAAAGATTTAGGTGGTGGTGTAAGTTCATGGATCAATGAAACTATTGGACCTAGACTTGCATATTATGCTGGTTGGACTTATTGGGTTGTACATCTTCCTTATATTTCTCAAAAGCCACAAGGTGCTATTATTGCTGGTTTCTGGGCTATATTCCAAAACAACGGGGTTAGTTCTTTAAATCCAATTCTTTTACAAACACTTTGTTTAATAATATTCTTAATAGGAATATGGGTTGCATCAAGAGGTATAAAACCTTTAAAAAGAATAACAACTATTGCTGGTACATCAATGTTTGTTATGTCAATCTTATTTATACTTCTTATGATAGCAGCACCTGCTATTACTGATGCTAAATTAGTAAATATTGATTGGTCATTTAAAACATTTATGCCTACATTTGATGTTAAATACTTTACTAGTCTTTCAATATTAGTATTTGCTGTTGGAGGATGTGAAAAGATTTCACCTTATGTAAATAAAATGGACAATCCTTCAAAGGGATTCCCTAAAGGTATGATTGCTTTAGCAATTATGGTTGCAGTATGTGCTATATTAGGAACTATTTCTCTTGGTATGATGTTTAGTTCTGATAATGTACCAAAAGACTTATTAACTAATGGTGCTTATTATGCATTCCAAAAACTTGGTGAGTATTACGGAATCGGAAATACATTCGTTGTAATATATGCTATAACAAATGTTATAGGACAAATTTCAACTTTAATACTATCAATTGATGCTCCTTTACGTATTTTACTTGAAAATGCTGATGAACAATTTATTCCATCAAAATTACTTAAGAAAAATGAACATGGTGCATTTATAAATGGTAATATATTAATTACTATAATTGTATCAATATTAATTATAATTCCTGCATTTGGTATAGGAAATGTTGATGCTATAGTTAAATGGTTAGTTAAATTAAATGCTGTTTGTATGCCATTACGTTATTTATGGGTGTTTGTAGCTTATATCGCATTAAAGAAAGCTGGAGACAAGTTCCATGCAGAATATCGTTTCACAAAGAGCAAAGTTCTTGGAATAATTTTAGGAGCATGGTGCTTCTTCTTCACAGCTTTTGCTTGTATAGGTGGTATGTATTCAGAAAATACTTTCCAATTAGTATTAAATATAATAACTCCTTTCGTATTAGTAGGACTTGGTTTAATAATGCCAAAGCTTGCTGAAAGAGAAAGAAGACAAAAAGGATTAATATAATTTATAATTATTAAAAAAGGAGCTAAATTTTAGCTCCTTCTATTATAGATATAATTTCAAAACTTAATTATTATATACTTAAATAACAAATCTTTTGTAATTAATTCACTATTTGATTTCTTATAATGAAATAACCTAAATATAAAATTAAATATTTTATACCTATATAAACCAATCCACTAAAAAACATAGTCTAATATCAATATCTATTTTTAGTAATAAAAAACTTAAATACATATTTAGATAATTTAAATGATAATTTATTAAAATAATAATTTTTAGCTCATTTTTCAGCAATTGTTGCTAAAAATTAACCATTATGTAACTAATAATATTAATATTTAATATATAGTTTAAATATAGTAATAAAAGGGGGTAATAAAAAATGAAAAATAATAATCGTAAAAGTATGCAAATAATGAAAAGAAAAAAAGCAATGAGAAGAAGAAAAATAATTTCAATTTCATTTATTGCTATATTAATTATTTGTATTCCTTTATTTTTAATTTTAAATAAAAAAAGTACTAATAATGAAGTTGTTAAAGCCGATACTAACAAAGTTACTACTGATTCATCTAATAACAACAATAATGATAATATTAATAACGAAGCAAAAGAAAAACCTGAAGAAAAAAAATTAGATAATAGTGGATATATAGCATTAAAAGATGACCCAAATGCTGATGATGCTGAAATGGTAGCAAAAAATACAAATGATTTATTAACTGGAGCTAAACAGTACCCTGTTAGAACAGATGGTAAAAAAGTTGTTTACTTAACTTTTGATGATGGTCCTTCAACTACTAATACACCAACAGTCCTTAAAACTCTAGAAAAATATAATGTTAAAGGTACATTTTTTGTAATGGGAAAATCTCTAGCTGCAAATGATACAGCTAAGGAATTATTAAAAGAAATAGCTAAAAATGGACATGCTATTGCAAATCATAGTTATAGCCATGATTATGCTTACTTATACCCAGGTAGAACTATGAATGTACATAATATGCTAAAAGACTTTAATAAAAATGATGAACTTATGAAAAGTGTTTTAGGAAAAGACTTTTCAACTAGAGTAATAAGATTACCTGGTGGATATTGGTCATGGAAAGGTAGAGAACCTTTTAAAAAGAAAATGCAAGAACTTAATATAAGTAATATTGACTGGAACGCTCTAAATGGTGATGCTGAAGGTAAAAAGAAAAACGCACCTGAACTTGTTGAATTCTTAAAGAAAAGCGTTAATGAACTTGGCCCAAATGCAGATAGTATTGTTGTATTAATGCACGATACTTATGGAAAAGCTGAAACAGCAAAAGCTCTACCTCAAATAATTGAATATTTTAAAGATAAAGGCTTTGAATTTAGAACAATAAAATAGTCTACATAATGAAAGAGTTGCTTTAATACTTTTAAAGCAACTCTATTTTATTTACAAAAATATTTTAATTCGTTTTTATTAAAAACTTTATAATTAAATCTATTACTTTTGAATTTTTAAAAATTTAATCCACTAGAATGATAAATAATTTTTGTTATTATAGATGTTATATTATTAATTGAAACCCATAAAACTATTCCAAATGCTATTACATAAGCAAACGAAAATAAATACACTAATTTATTTTTCCCCTTTAATATACTGTTAAAACCACTATAAATTAAAATTACTGAAGTTATTGAAGCAAATATACTTACTATAGCCCAAGGTATAAATCCTATAAATAATGCTAAAGATTGAATTATAACAAGTATAAAATTAATTACTGAAAAAACAAAAAATATATTTCCTAAATTTTTTCTATCTATCTTTTCTTTTATTAAATATTTATAAATTAAATATACTATAAAAATTATTATTCCATAAAATAATATATAATTTAATAAATCTAAGAAATATACACTTCCAGTAGGAAATACCATATCTAATTGAGTGTTAAATTGCTGTTTTAAAAATATAGAATCATTCTTACTAAAATACTCTCCTGATATACTATAAACCAATTCCATAATTGATTTTAATAAGTTGTAGCTAAATATTTTTATAGATAATACCTTTATTAAAGGAATTATCAAAGTTATTATTACGCCATATATTAAACTTAACTTCAATGAAAGTCCTAGTATACCATCTTTCATACTAGTAAATGGATGTTTTATTGCAGTTAATACATAACTTTTATGCTTTTTTATATCAACTTCTGGAGTTGATATATTTATAGTTGTTTTATTATTTTTTGTTTCTCCACCGCAACTATTTCCACATTCTGGACAAAATTTTGAATCATCTGGAATCTTACTTCCACACTTGGTACAATACATTATTTCTCCCCCTTTAATTTAATTAAATATTATATTGAAAATTATACCTTCCGCATACTATTTATGTCAATTTTTAATTATATTTGTAAATTATACATAAAAATGATAAATTATTTATATAAGTTTTTACTAAGGAGGATATATTATGAATTTTTGCAGCAAATGTGGTAGTAGGCTTGAAAACGGCTCTTGTCCTAATTGCTCTACTATTTCTAATTCAAACAAAAATAAAAATTATTTTAAACTTATAATTGGATTTATTATAATTTTATTTATTTTAATAGGAGGTATTTTTATTTATGGAAAATCAACCTCAAAAACACAGTCTGAAATTGCAATGGATTTTTCTAATGCAATATCTAATAAAAACGCTGATGAACTTCAAGAAATTCTTTATTGTGATAATCAAAAACTACAAATTAATACAACAAATGCAAATGTTTTAATTGATTATTTTACTAAAAATCCATCTAAATTTTCTGATATAAATGATAACTTTAACGCTGGAAAATATGTTGATACTGGTTATCCTTTATCAATAAAAGAGATTTCTAAAAAGTTTTTCTTTTTCCCAGTATATAAAGTTGTTGTTAAACCTACATTTATGAAAGTAAAATGTAATTTTAAAAATTTTAAAATTAAAGTGTTAGATCAAACTTATAGTGATTTAAATGAATCAACAGAAATAGGTCCTTTAATGCCTGGAAACTATAATATCACAGCAGAATTATCTAATTCTTATTTAAATAAAAGTGAAGTTATAGATGTAAATACTTTTGATAATAATTGTCCAGATATTGAAGTATTTAAAGATTTAAAAATTATACATATAGATAGTGATATACCAAACGCTGACTTATATATAAATAACAAAAATACTGGAATTAAAGTAAAAGATGCTAAGGATTTTGGTCCAGTTGACCCAAATAGTACTATTTATGCTATATCAAATGAAAATGGTCAAAAACTTATGAGTAAAAAATATACTATTGATTCTTCATCTGAAATTTACATTAATTTTGCTGATGCTAAAGCATCAGAAGATGATTTTAAAACAGAACTTTATAGCCTTTTAAATAATTACTCATCTGGGTTCGCTTATGCTGTTAATTATAATGACTTTAATTATATTTCATCATACCTTAAAGAAAATAGTCCTATATATAATAAACAAAAGAAGGTTGTACCAGATATTTATAAACAAAATATTACTGAATCATTTAATAGTACAGAAATACTAAATTATAAATTTAATAATGATACAAATACTGGAGAAGTTACTTGTAATGAAGTATACTCTATTGCTAAAAATAATAACGTTCCAAAATATAAAGAATTTAAAAATACTTATACTTTTGAAAGAAATTCTAATGGTCTATTAGTTTTAACTGATATTAAAGATTAGAGGTGTATTTAATGAAATATTGTAATAAATGTGGAAATAAATTAGAAAGTTCAGCTAAGTTTTGTAATAAATGTGGGAATAAAATTATTAAAAATGAAGTAGAAATATCATCTAATAATACTAAAGATTTATCTAATGAAGAGTTATCAAAAAATAATGATATTAATATAAAGAGTAATCTTGACACTAATTCTAATAATATTATTAATAAAAATAAAATTAATATTGATGAGTCAAAATATAGTAAAAGCAAAATTAATGAATCACAAAAATCCGATTCTAATGATTTAGATAAAACTACACTATATGATAAAAATGATTATGATTTAAACAATAATATTAATAATTCATCTAAAGAAACTATTAATAAAAATACTAATAATATAATTAACAATAATAAAATAGATGAGGAATCATATTCTTATGATGACCAAATTAAACCTAAAAATAAAAAAAAGAAATACATAATAATAAGTATAATTATTATAGTTATTTTATCCATTGGTAGTTTCATTTATTTTTCAAGAGATTCGCTAATGTATAATCATTATGTAAATAAAGCAGATTCTGCTACATCTACTTTTGAAAAATTAAAAGATTATAATAATGCTTTAGAATATAGATATAATGATGATGTTATTAATTCAATATATAATGTATTAAAAGGTGATTCATCATTCATAGATGAAATGTCTCCTCTTACTAACTTGAATAAAGAAGATACCAATAAATTAATATATAAATTATGTACATTTTATGCGGATAAAAACTTTGATGGCAAAAACTACGATGCATGCCTTAGTTACTTATCTTTAGCTAAGAAATATGGCTATAACGAAAAAGATTATATAAACTATAACGAATTAATGAAAAAAATAGATGAATCAAAAGAAAACCATAAATCTACAGATTCATCACAAAATATTTATAGTTTTAAAAATGAGACTCCAACTAATAATATTCCTAAAAATATTTATGATTATAAAGGAGATTATTTAATTCCCTATAGTAACTCAAGTTATATAGATAAATCTGATATTAATCAGTACAACAAAGAAACATTAGCTCTTATGAGAAATGAAATTTATGCAAGACATGGTTATATATTTGGAACAGAACCTTATAAATCATATTTTAATTCAAAGTCTTGGTATTCTCCAGATTCATCATTTAAAGGTGATGATAAAGAACTTAATGAATATGAAGTAGCAAATGTAAAAACTATAAAATCAGTTGAAAATTCTAAGTAAAAGAAGGTAATATAAATGAAGAAATTTATGAAATTCATTTTATTAACATTAAGTTTATCAATACTTTTATTTGGTTGTACTAATAATAAATCTAAAGTTAATTCATCTGATTCTAATACTGTTAATTCAAAAATAAATTCTGAATCAGATAATATAATCAATGATACTAAAGATATTGATAAATCTAACGATAAAGAAAAGAAAAATACTAAAGATACTAATTCTACATCTAATAATAAAAACTTAAATGAAAATAATCTTAATAAAAATACTAATAACTTAAAAAAGATAACTATAGTTATTGATCCAGGACATTCAAGTAAAAGCTCAAATGAAAAAGAATGTGTATCACCAGATTCAAAAGAAAAAAAATTAAAAGATACTAGTGGAGCAACTGGTGTGAGTAGTGGTATACCTGAATATACAATAACTCACAAAATAAGTATTAAATTAAAAAATTTATTAGAAAAAGAAGGTTATAATGTTATTTTAACTAAAGATAATATAAATGAACAACGTAGTAATATAGAAAGAGCAAATATAGGAAATAAAGCTAATGCAAATCTACTAATACGAATTCATTGTGATGGAGTTGATTCACCAAGCGCTAAAGGAGCTTCTATACTTGTTCCTGAAGTGAAAGGATATATAACAGAAAATATAGCAAAGAAAAGTTATTCTTATGGTGAAAAGATACTAAACTCTTATACCAAAACTACTGGTATATATAATAGAGGTGTAGTTAAAAGAGACGATTTAACTGGATTTAATTGGTCAAAAGTTCCTGTTGTTTTACTTGAATTAGGATTTATTTCAAATCCTAAAGAAGATTCTTACCTAAGTAATGATAAAAATTATAATCAAATATGTGAAGGAATAGCTCAAGGCATTAATAATTGCTTTAAATAATTCTTAAACATTATAGTATAAAATATAGACTGTAGATAAAAATTCTACGGTCTATATTTATTATTGTATTAATATATAATAATTAATTTTTTATTATTAATACTTTATATTCAAACTTCTTGTTCTTTCTATATATAATAAATTAATTAATCAAATAAGAATTTTATAACTCTAATTCACTTAAATTTACCTTTTCCTCATTAATTTCTTTTTCTAAAATTTCATTATTATTAACCTTATACTTAAATAATACAACTAAAGAACTTAATAAAGCTACCAAAAATGCTGGAACTACCCAACCTAACCCTTTATCATAAAGTGGTAACCATCTAACTATACCTTCAAGGAATTTCATATTTAATGAAGTATTGCTTAATGCATAAATAACACTTACACAAGCTGTAATTAAAACTGTTGCTGAATAAACTAACTTATTTCCCTTTAAAAGTTTATCAAACATTGCAAGTAAAATTAAAACAATAGCAACTGGATAAATTGCATCAAGTACAGGAACTGAAATACTTAAAATTTTTGTAAGTCCCATATTAGCAAGAACCATACTTGATAATGCTAAAACTCTAACCCAAGTTTTATAACTTATCTTTGAGTTTAATGTTACAAAATATTGACTGCATGATGTTATAAGTCCTACGCAAGTAGTAAGACAAGCTAGTGTAAATATTACTGCAAGAAGTACAGCTCCCATATCTCCAAAAAGATATGTCATAACATTTGATAAAGTTTGAGCACCATTTTCAGTTGCTCCAAATCTACCACCACTGGTTGCACCTAAATGAGCAAGCATTGAGTAAATTAAAATTAATAATCCACCTGCAAATACACCAGCTTTTACTGAATTTTTTACAACTGCCTTTTCTCCTTTTATTCCCTTTTGTTTAATTACAAGTGAGATAACAATACCAAAATTTAATGCTGCAATTGTATCCATGGTCATATATCCTTCTAAGAATCCACTTACTAAAGGTGCATTTACATATTCTCCAGTTACTTCACCATAAGCACCTAATGGCTTAAAAATACTTGCAATAAATATTGAAAAAATTAATATTAATAACGTAGGAGTTAAAACTTTCCCCATACGATCTACTAATTTAGATGGAGTTAAGCAAAGCCAATAAGCTACTGAAAAAAATATAAATGTATAAATAAATAATGCCAATCCATGAGATATAAAACCTTCTCCTAAATATGGTCTTACTGCCATTTCAAATGGTAAGCTTCCCGCCCTTGGTATTCCAAGTCCAGGTCCAATTGAAAGATAAATAAGAATTGTAAATACCGTTGCAAATAAAGGACTTACTCTACTTGCTAAATTATATAGTCCTGATGATTTTGCTACTGCAACTACACCTAAAATAGGAAATCCTACTGATGTAATTAAAAATCCAATCATAGTAATCCAAGTATCTACTCCAGCTGACTGTCCTAAAAATGGCGGGAAAATTAAGTTTCCTGCACCAAAAAATAATGAGAAAAGCATTAAGCTTACTAATAATAAATCTTTTTTTGATAAATTTTTCATTAAAAACGCCCCCAATTAATCAATTTTAAAAATCATTCTAATTGTATGTCTCCTTCTATGTCCATGAAATTGCCCCCTTTTAATTTATTTAACATTCTTTTTATATTTA
>NZ_JAUNLM010000005.1:63057-66491 GCF_030532265.1 Clostridium sp.
AAAACTTATAAAAATAAAAAATCCCCGTCCCTAATAAAAGGGACGAGGTTAAATCGCGTTACCACCCTAATTCTATAAACATAAATAAACTAAATGTCACTTAACTATGTTCATAGCACCTTAATTACGTACATCTTAATACGCTTTTCCTGTAACGGTGAAAATCCGATAAAGCTTACTAAAATATCATTTCAGCTTTACTTCTCAGAGATGATTTTCGGAAATATACTGAACATTGGCTTACAGCAAAATGCCAACTCTCTGTGGAACAATTATATAACTTACTTTTTCTCGTCATAGAATTTAAAAATCTGTTTTAAATTTAAATATATATTATACTTTAATTTCCAACTTGTCAACTACTCATTTAAATTTTTTAATATAATTTATTGTTTATAAAATTATATATTGATTTTAAGTATTTTTATAATTAAATTTATTAAAAATAGTTATTTATTTAATAACTCCTTTTCTTTATTAAATGCTTCTTCTGCCAAACTTTTTTCTCCCTTTTCATCATAAAGTAAAGCAAGATACCTCCAAGCCTCAGGACTACTTGGATTATTTTCTATACATTTTTTTAAAGTAGATTTAGCCTTTTCATAATTATTTAATCTATTAGCATATATATTAGCTAAAGTTTCATAAGCACTAATTACATTGTTCTTCTCTAAATATTTCTCATAACATTTAACTCTAGTTTCATCATTAATATTATAGTTATCTGTATATTGTACTAAATCATTATATTCAATAAAACCATTATTAAAATCTTTTATAAAATTATATTCAAACTCCTTAAATTCTGTTCCTGTAACTTTCTTAAAAGCTTCATTAAAATTCATATTTTTAATATTTAATAATATATTTTTTATTGCAATATTTCCATTTTGATTCGCAATTTTACTTACAGCATAATTACTTTGAGTATAAACATCTACTTCACTTATACTTTCATTCCAATTATTATAATCAGTTAATTTTTCAAATTCTATAATTTTTCGTGGAGCATATAAACTATTGCCTAAGTTTCCAACATACTCCGATACTCCTTCTATAAACCATATAGGGACTTTGCTCTCATCTATATTATTTTTCTTCATAAATTCATATACTATATGATGTGTATATTCATGTAGAAAAGTTTCTTTAAAATCAAAGTCATATAATAAATCATAACCTTTTAAAACATCTATATAAGGATCCTCTACACTTAAATACATACTATTAGCATCTACAAGATAATACCCTCCAACCTTATAATTATTACCTCTTTTATGGAATACATTTTTATCGTAATCTAATTTAATACTTAAAGTACTTAAATCAAAATTTCCAAAAATATTTTTGTTCTTTTTATTCGCTTCATTAATATATTCTTTTATTAATTCTATTATTGATTCTTGCTCTTCTGTATAAAATATTTTATTGTTTTTATAATCAAGCACTTTAAATTTACTATTATATTCTTCAGACTCCCCTTCTGTCTTTAAAGCAATAGCATATAACGCAACACCTTTATCTTCAAGCTTATAAAAATCCTTCAATACAAGTATAGATATAAAGATCATAAATAACATCATTATATTAAGTATAAAGCTTAATATTTTTATCTTTATAATCTTACCCTTATATCTTTTAAATATATTTATTCCTTGCCTTGTAACAATTATAAAAAAAATAATCATTAAAGTTCCAGATATGATTATATTCCATCTAAAATTTAATAATATACTTAAAAACAAATATAAAATGTAGAATATAACATATACTAAAACATTCCCAATACCCCTTAATAAACTCATTTCCACCTCCATTTAATTCCAATTAAATAGTAACACCTTACAAAATTATTGTAAACATTTAACCAAAATTTTTTAATATTTAAATTTTATAGTAATACATAATATTCCCTATTATTGTAACAATAATAAATGAAACTTTAAAATTGGAGGTAAAGATATGACTATGAATCCATTTAATGAAAAACCTATGGATATTTGGAACTCATTTGAAAATTGGAATGATATTTATCCAAAACCTTATAATAAGCATGAAGTAGACCCATATACTAAAACTAGAATTATTCTTATGAACGGAACAGAATTTGAGGCAAACTGGTTCTCACATCAATTTGCTAGACATTGTAATAATAATGACCTTCGTAGAGAAATCGCTCTTACTCGTCGTATAGAAAAACAACAACAAATGAAAATCTCAAACTTAAAACCTAAAAATGAATCTATACTAGAACACACAATAAGTTACGAACAATTAGCTGTTGATTTAACTGCGGTATTAGCTCAAAGAGAACCAGATCCTAATGTAAAAAAAGCATTAGACTTTGCATTATTAGAAGATTTTGACCACTTATATCGTTATGCGGATCTTTTAGAAATGAAAGAAGGAATACATGCTGAACACTTAGTTGGAGGATTTACTGAAATTATGCCAGGTCGTCCAACTATATCAGAGCACCGTTATCCGTTTGATAATGTTAAACGCTTTATAGATAATACTACAGCCGACCCTATAACAAAGTTAAACGTATCTATTATAACTGCTGCTGAACAACAGACAATGAATTATTACATGAATGTTTCTAACTTAGCAAAAGAAGATATAGGAAGAAAATTATACCAAGAAATTGGATTGATTGAAGAACAACACGTTAGTCAATATGAAAGCTTAATGGATCCTAACTGTACTTGGCTTGAAAATCTTTTAAACCATGAATATACAGAATGCTATTTATATTATTCATGTTATATGACAGAAAAGGACCCATACATAAAATCATTATGGGAACAAAACTTACATATGGAAATTGCTCAACTACATAAAGCAGCAGAATTACTAAAAAAATATGAAAATAAAGAATGGCAACAAGTTATTCCAAATGGTGAATTCCCTGAACTTCTTGAACTTAGATCAAATGTTGATTATGTAAGAAATATATTAAAAGGAACTGTAAATGAAACTTCAGATAAAGAAGATTATATTGATGTTTCTAAAGTTCCTGCTGATAGTAATTTCTGCAAATTCCAAAATATCGTAAATAGTTCTAACGATATCGTACCAAGTCATAATGTAATTGATGATTATATTTGCAAAAAGAAAGAAGATTATCGTTTTGAAGTTGATACTCACCCTATTCCTGAACTTAGAGATAGAACTTGTGACAATACTACTATTGGTAGAAAAGCTTAAATATTAATCTAAAAGACTAGAACTTTTAAAAGCTCTAGTCTTTTTATAATTTTTATAAATTACTTAATAAATTTGCCATTTCAATAGCTGATACTGCTGCATCATAACCTTTATTTCCAGCTTTAGTTCCTGCTCTTTCAATAGCTTGTTCTATTGTATCTGTAGTTAATACTCCAAATATTACTGGCTTTTCTGTTTGCATTGATACTTGTGCTATTCCCTTT
>NZ_JAUNLM010000131.1 GCF_030532265.1 Clostridium sp.
GCTACAGCATTATAAGATTCTAATTTACCCATTCCATTAATTTTACTTAAAACTACACCTATTCCCCTTACTACAAAAGGAAGTATTTTTAAGTATTGTAAAATACCTATTAAAGCAGAAATAAAAATTATTGGTAAAAGAACACTAATAAAAAATGAGAATTGATCATTATTTACTAAGCCACCAAATACAAAATTTACTCCTTCCCCAGCACATGTAAGCAATGATTCAAAACCATTTGCTATACCACCTATTAAATAATTTCCTAACTGAGTATTCAGTAATCCAAAACCAAATATAAATTGTAAAATAAGCATTATAATAACAGGCTTGTATTTTACATTTTTCTTATCACTACTAGCAACCCACGCAAGTGCCAAAACAACAAATAATCCTACGATTCCAATGATATATTTCATTTTTATCCTCCTTTTAAGTGCGACAACTTTAATATTACTATGTTCATCTATGTTAAAATAAATACACTTCACTTTTAGTAGATTGCTCTTTATTCTTTTATGATTTTTAATTTAAATTTGAGTATAATTTTCTTATTAATCAAAAATTAATCACAAACATTTTTATTATAAATTTATTATCAATATTTGTAAAGTATTGTTTTAAATTATATCAAAATTATTTTAATATAATTATATTTTATAAATAAATTAAATGTGTTTTTTAATATAAAAAAGAACTCTATTATTGCAGTAGAGTTCTTTTTACTATATATTTTTATTAAAATTTATTAACTTATATGAAATTATAAAGTTACTTTTTAAATATACTAGTTGCTAATTAAAAATATATAATTGTTTGAAAATAAAAATAATGGAAAACCTCAATAAAAAGTTTTCCATTATATTATAAATTATTTGGTGGAGATGACGGGTGTCGAACCCGTGTCCGAAAGTAGTTTAATTCAGCTTTCTACGAGCGTAGTCTGTATATTAAATTTCGCTTACATGAAGGCCTACAGACAGGCATCATGTTCGCTAGCTTCATAAGTTCCGTTCCTAGCTCAAAGCTTTGCTAAGCTCGGTTCCCCACTAATAATGACACCAGACATCCCAAGTCGTGGGCAACCCGGGGCTGATGAGCAGCGTTTATTAAGCTGCTAGTGCAAAATTGTCTTCTGCGTTTATATTTAATGCATACTTTATTATCGAGGCACCATGCTTCCCTCGGCCCGCTTACCAAATCTCACTTACCCCCGTCGAAGCCAAAACATCCCCATGTTGTAAGTTTAATTTGTAAAACGCTATATTCAGTTTTGCTTTATGAAATAATTATATAGTACATAAACTTAACTGTCAACTTAGCATTCTTTTAAAAATTCTGCATATTAAACCAAAAATTTTTAATCATTTTTATTATTTCCTTTTTGTTTTATTTTTAAAGACTTATTGAAAAATTTTACATACTTAATTTTAAAAAGCTATTAAAACTATTATTTTAAATATAGTTTTAATAGCTGTAATTTATATTATTAAATTTTTACGTAATCTGCTGATACATATCCATATGAGCCTTTATATTTTATTTTGTGCCATCCTT
>NZ_JAUNLM010000006.1:0-23246 GCF_030532265.1 Clostridium sp.
AAAAAAATTAAATATACTAATATAAAAGTATTTTTTAGGAGATTTTTTATGGATAGTTTAAATAATAAATTTAATTCACTTGAAAATTTAATAGGAAATACCCCTCTTATTGAAATTTTATTTTCTTATAAGGGTAAAGAAATGAAAATATATACTAAACTTGAGTATTATAATTATACCGGAAGTATAAAAGACAGAGTCGCTCTTTATATATTAAAAAAAGCTTACTCTGAAAACAAAATAAATCCTGATACTACAATAGTAGAATGTACAAGTGGTAATATGGGAATTTCATTAGCTTCAATAGGAAGTTTCTTAAATAATAAGGTTAAAATTTATTTACCTGAATGGATGAGTGAGGAAAGAAAAAAATTATTAATTAGTTTTGGAGCAGAAATACAGTTAATTTCTAAATCCTCTGGAGGATTTTTAGAATGTATAAGACTTGCTAAAGAAGAGGCAAAGCTTAATAAAAATATTTTTCTTCCAAGTCAATTTGAAAACTCAAATAATATAATGGCTCATTATTTAACTACTGGTCCTGAAATTTTAAATGCATTATATAAAAAAAATTTAATTCCTAATTGTTTTGTTGCTGGAGTTGGAACTGGTGGAACTATTATGGGTATATCTAGATATTTAAAAACTATTAATCCTAAGTTAAAATCTTATCCAATTGAACCTTCAAATTCCAAAATATTATCATGTAAATTTAGTAACTCTTCACACAGAATAGAAGGTATATCTGATGACTTTGTTCCCCCAATTTTAAAACTTTATGAACTTAACAGAATTATTGATGTAGACGATGGAGATTCTATAATTATGGCGCAAAAACTTTCTAATTCCTTAGGGCTTGGGGTTGGTATTTCATCAGGTGCTAATTTTTTAGGAGCTGTTAAAGTTCTTTTAAAGGAAGGTTTAAATAATACTATTGTAACTGTTTTTCCTGATGATAATAAAAAATATTTGAGTACAGATCTTATGAAAAATGAACCTATTAAAGAAACATTTTTATCTAAAGATATAGAACTATTATCTTTTAATGTATTATAAAACAAACGAGATAAATACTAAATATTTAGTATTTATCTCTAAAACTTAAATTTATATTATTTATAAAGATTTTTAATTAATCTCCTATAAGTTCTTTTACATAATCAGTTTTAGGACTTTCCTTTAATTCCTTAGGTGTCCCCATCTGCTCTATTTTTCCTTTATTCATAACTATAACTATACTTCCAAGTTTTAATGCTTCATCTATATCATGAGTAATAAAAAATATAGTCATATTAAGTTTTTTTTGAATCTTTATTATTTCATCTTGTAATGATTTTCTAGTTATTTCATCTACTGCTCCAAAAGGCTCATCCATAAGCAATATATCTGGTTCTTTAGCTAAAGCTCTTGCTATTCCAACTCTTTGCTTTTGCCCACCACTTAATTCTCTTGGATATCTATTTATTAATTCTTCTTCTAAATGAACAACTTTCATTAATTCTTTAACTTTTCTTTTTGTTGCATCTTTATCATTTTTATCTAAATCTAATACAAAAGATATATTTTTTTCAACTGTCATATGTGGAAATAATCCTATACCTTGTATTACATATCCTATATTTTTTCGAATTTCTGTAATGTTTTTATTTTTTATATCTTCCCCATTTATTATAACATTTCCTGAGTCTGGTTTTAATAATCCATTTATAAGCTTTAATGTAGTAGTTTTTCCACTGCCTGAACTTCCTATTACTGTAACAAATTCACCTTTTGATAGATTTAAATTAAAATTTTTTAATACCTTTTTATCTCCATAACTTTTACTTACTTCTTTAAAACTAATTATAGTTTTACTATCCTTCATAAAAAACTCCTATTCAATTAATCCTTTCTTTACTAAAAATTCCTTGGCTACCTGAAAATCATCCTTTTTATTTATTTCAACATCGTAATTCATACTAATAATTTCTTTTTCACTTATATTTTTTTCTAATAAATTAAGTACATCTTCTAACTCAGGATATTCATCTAAAGTTTCTTGTCTAATAATAGTTCCTGCAAAATAATCCGGAAAAAACTTTTTATCATCTTTTAAAACTTTAAATCTTTCATCTACCAATCTTCCATCTGTTGTTGATGCTGTTATTACGTCAACTTTTCCATCCTCTATGGCTTTATATTTTAACCCCATATCTAAATCAAGCGAATTTTTAAATTTAAACCCATAAAGTTGTGAAATAGCGTCATATCCATCATCTCTTTCATAAAAATCATATTCAGCTCCAAAAATTAAATTTTCAGATACCTTTGCCAGATCTGAATAAGTTTCTATTTCATACTTTTCTGCTAAATCTTTATTCATTACAATAGCATATGTACTATTATATCCATAAAGATTTAGCCAATTTAATTTAAATCTATTTTTATATTCTTCTTTTAGTTCTTTTATTAATTCATTTTTTTCCTTTATACTATCTTTTTTTAATACATATTCCCAAGATGTTCCCGTATATTCTGGATATAAATCAATTTCACCTGAAACTAATGCTGGATGTATATTAGCAGTTCCACCACCTATCCCCTTTTTTATATCAACTTCTATATCTGTTTTATTCTCTATTAATTGAGCTATAATTTCTGTAAGTATATATTGTTCTGTCATAGGTTTAGATGCAACTATAATCTTTTTATTTTCACTAAAATATCCAAATAACATGCTAAATATAACAACTATAATAGTTGTTGATATTACTACCTTTGTTTTAAAATTAAACTCTTTATTTTCTTTTTCATTTACTGATTTTTTATATCCTTTAGCCATATTATTTATCTTTTTCTCTAAACGAGATAATATTAAATCTATTAAAAGAGCTATAATAGCTATAAGTAAGCTTCCTGCTAAAGTCATTTCTTTACTATTTGTTGTTATACCTCTCCATATAGCAACTCCAAGGCCTCCTGCTCCGATAAAAGATGCTATTCCACAAAGTGCTATAGTCATAACTACCATATTTCTAAATCCTGCAAATATAACTGGTGCTGCAAGTGGTATTTTTATTTTATATAAAAGTTGAATATTGGTTGCTCCCATACCCTTACCTGCTTCAATTATATCTTTATCAATATTTAAAATACCTGTATAAGTATTTGTTATCATAGGCAGTAGACCATATATTGATAATGTGATTATAGCCGTAATATTTCCAACACCTGATATAGAAACTAAAAATCCTAATATTGCTATTGATGGTATTGTATATAAAAAACTTGTTATCCCTTTAACTGGCATTGCTAATTTTTTCTTTTCAGATATTAATATACCTAAACTTATACCAATTATAGTTGATATAACTATAGCAATTAAAGATAAAAATAAATGCTCTCCTATTAATTTTAAGAAAAAATCTTTTCTTTCTAAATACAAATCTAAAACACTTTTTATAAATTCCATAATTCTCCTAATTATATATTAGTATTACTAAAATATATTTATATTAATTTTAATTTATTACTTAATATATTTATTTGTATTTGCTAATTTTCAATGTTAGTTATATACTTTATTATTATAATATTTTATTTTCAGGAGGTTTTATGACTAGTTTAATATTAGAAGGAGGTACTTTTAGACCTATTTTTAGTGCTGGTGTAATGGATGCTCTTTTAGAACATAATATTTCTTTTCCATATTGCATAGGAGTTTCAGCTGGAATTACCAATGGATTTTCCTATTTTTCTGCTCAAAAAGGTAGAAATTTAGAAATCCTTGAAAAATACAGAAATGACAAAAGATATTTAGGTATTAAAAACTTTTTTAAATGTAAAAGTATTTTTGGACTAGATTTTGTTTTTGATGAAATTCCAAATAAACTTTCCCCTTATAATATTGAAGCTCTTACAAATTATAAGGGAAGAGTATTAGTTGGGGTTACTAATGCTATTACAGGAAAAACCGAATATTTAGATGGTAAAAAAATTGACGCTAAAAATACTATGCTTAGAGCAACATGTGCAATTCCTTTATTTTTTCCTGCAATAAAAATTAATGAAAGTTATTATTACGATGGCGGATTATTAGATCCTATTCCAATAAAAAAAGCTATAAAAGATGGAAATGAAAAGCATCTAATAATACTTACAAGACCAAAAAGTTATAGAAAAAAACTAAGTAAAGGTAATATAATTGCAGCTAAAATAGTTTCTAGAAAATATCCTAAATTAAAAGATTCATTTTTAACTCGTCATAAGTTATATAATGAAACTGTTAGGTTCTGTGAAGAACTAGAAAAACAAGGAAAAGCAATAATTTTAAGACCTAGGGAAGACCAAGCTATTGAAAGTTTTGAAAAAGATGTAGAAAAATTAAAAAAAGGTTATCAAGATGGTTATAATATGGCAATTGAACGTATAGAGGATATAAAAGAACTTTTAAAATAAAAATAGGCTACCAAAGTAGCCTATTTTTTGTTTAGTAATTCTAGATATTCATCATATCCTTCACTTTCCATATCTTCTTTTCTAATAAATCTCAAAGCACCTGAATTTATACAATATCTAAGTCCGCCTAATTCCTTTGGTCCATCACAAAAAACGTGTCCTAAATGAGAGTCTGAATTTTTTGCTCTTACTTCTATTCTTTCCATATTAAAGCTACTGTCTCTCTTTTCTCTTATTAAACTTCTATCTATTGGTTTACTAAATGCTGGCCATCCACACCCTGAATCAAATTTATCAGTTGACACAAATAAAGGTTCACCACTTGTTATATCAACATATATACCTTCTTCAAAATTATCCCAATATTCATTTGCAAAGGGTGGCTCTGTGACATCCTCTTGCGTTATTTTATATTGTAAATCAGAAAGTCTTTTTTTAAGTTCTCTTTCGTCTAATTTTTTATACTTTTTCATCTTCATCTATTTCAACCTCTTTTTATAGTATTATAACAATATTTTAACCTATAACTAAAGTGTTATTAAATAATTTATTATTAATTTAGATATATATCTGAAAATTCTATTTCTATTTTATTAAGCTGTACCTGATCAACATAATTAAGTTCTTCAATGTAAGATTTTATTTCTTCTTCATCACTTAAAACATCAGGTATTCTTATTAAAAATTCAGTACCAACACCTAAAACACTCTTTATTTTTATTTCTCCTCCATGAAGCTTAACTAATTCATTTACTATATATAATCCGATTCCACAACCTTCATTTAATTTAGTCATTCTATTATTTACATTTTCTAATCTATCAAATAAACTATTTAATTTATCCATAGGAATACCTATGCCTCTATCTCTTATTCTTATTTCAATCATTCCATCATTTAAAAGTAGATTAACATTTATAGGTTCATTTTTATCATTAAACTTTATAGCATTTGATAATACATTAAGTATTATTCTTTCCATATGGTCTTTATCAAATAAAGCTAATTTTTCTTCAAATTCAGTGTCAAATACTATATTTATAGAACTATTATTTAAATAATTATTTGCCCTATCTATTATATTTTCAACTAATCTTACTATTTCTATTTTTCTAGGATTATAGCTAAAGAAACCCTCTGATATTTTTACACTATCTATCATGTTATTTATAAGTTTAATCATTCTAAATATATTTTTATTACAGGTCTTTATATACATATCATATTTTTGACTATCTTCTAAAGATAATTTTTTAATTTTACAATCAAGTAACTGTATAGATGTATATATTAAATTTATAGGTGTTTTAAATTCATGAGATATATTTGCAAAAAATTCTCTTTTTATTTTCTCCAGTCCTTTTTCTTCTTGCATTTTATTTGTTATATCATTCATAACTATTATTCTTCTTACTATATTTTTATTTTCATCTTTAAAAGGATTGCTTTTTATCCAAATCCATCTCATTTCATTATCTTTTCTTATAATTCTTACCATTAAATCTATAGGTCTATTAAAATCAATTTTATTAAATATTTCTTTATCCTCTTCATGGAGCATTTCTCTAATTATTTCTATACTATCCTTTTTATATAACTCTCCTCTACTTATACCAAATATTTTTTCAAATGCTTGATTTACAAATACAATTTTTTCATTATCTTTTATTATTACTGAATCCTCTAAATTATTTAACATATTAAATAAAATAAGTTCATTATTTAGTAAGCTTTCTTCAACAGCAATTCTGTATGATACATCTTTAGCTATACCAATAATACCTAAAACATTATTTTTGTTATCAAAATAAGGAACTTTCATAGTTTCCTCTATAAATTTTCGTCCATTATTTAAAATTTTTTCTTCTATATATATTTTCTCATTTTTATTTTTTATAACTTCTTTATCACGTTTTTTAAATTGATTTGCAATATTATATCCGAATAAATCCAAATCTGTTTTTCCTATTATTTCGCTTTTACTTAACCCTAAATGATCTGCAAATTTTTTATTACAATTTAAATATACTCCATTTACATTCTTATGGAATATATAATCAGGCATAGAATCTATAAATAATTCTAAAAAATTTTTTTCATTTATATAATCTTCAATTTTATTCTTTAACCATAAAACAACATAATTATCATCAATTCTTTTTAACGAAATATTATCAGTATTAACTTCAAAATATTTATTATTTTGATACATTATACTCTCATAAAAATTATTAATCCCAATCTGTTCAGATATTTTTTCATATAGTATAGTCTCACTAAACTTTTTATTTATTATACTTATATCACTAAAGTTAGTTTCTTCAATTAATAGATCTTTCTCTATTCCATCCTTATCCCTCAGTATTTTGCAATAAAAATAATTATCCGAAACGCTATTTAATATTTTCTTCCATACACTCCCCATATATATATAACCTTTTCCCCTTTTTATTTCTCCATTTTATTCAATTTTTGTATATTATATAACATATTATACACTTAAATAATATATTTTTTAAATATTTTTTTATTTTTAGCTAATAATATATATGAAATTAAATTTAAGGAGAGATTTTTATGTCAAGTACAACTGGAGTTGTTAAATGGTTTAATCAAGAAAAAGGATATGGATTTATATCTTGCGATAATGGAAATGATGTTTTCGTTCATTTTTCACAAATTAAAAATAGTGAAAAAAATAAAGAACTTCATGAAGGTGAAAGTGTTTCATTTGATATAACTGATGGACAAAAAGGACCAATGGCTATAAATGTACAAAAACTTTAACAAAAAGGTACTACAATTCTTGTAGTACCTCTTTTAATATATATTTTTAATTATATATTTATTTATAATTTTTCCAAGTTCCTTACTCTCTTTTATGATGTTACATTTATATATATTATCATATAAGTCAACTTCTACAAGTTCAATATTTAAACTTTCATTTTCTAAATATAATAATATACAATATGAAGATTCTATAGTAAACTTCATATCTCCTGTTTCTATTAAACTTTCTACAGTTTTATAATCATGAAAATTTTCAGAAGTTTCTTCATAACATTCCCCTTTTGCTATCCTATACTGAACTCCATCTATTGCCCTAAAAAAGGTAACATTATCATCACATATTCCACCAATCATTAAAGCTATTCCAAAATCTTTAGAATTAATATATTCTTTAATATTATTTTTTTCCTTTTTGTTATTTATTATTTTTAAATCTTTAATATTAACTATATCTATTAAATCTATTAATCTTTCATTCGTTAAAGATTTATAAATGTATTTTAAATCATTCTCATATTGAGATAAAAATTTATCAATATTATATTTAGATTTAATCACTATTTTTTCCATAAATTATTCTCCCTAAAAGTTTTATGTTTACTAACATATTATTATATTATCATAGTAAACTATAATATTAACAATTATTTTTGATTATAGGAGATTTATGAAAAAATTATTTTTTATTTTAAACTCTTTATTTGTAATATTAATTTTATCACTATATATAAATACTTATCCATCCAAATTTAATTCTATTAATGTTTCAAATAATATAGATAATAATGAACTAATAAAAAATAAAATAAGCAATATGACATTAGATGAAAAAATTGGACAACTTATAATTTGTGGCTTTGATGGATACACTCTCGATAATAATTTTAAAAATTTAATTAAAGAAAACCATTTAGGTGGTGTAATTTTATTTAGTAAAAATATAAAAAATTCAGATGGACTTCTTAATCTTATAAACAGTTTAAAAGAAACTAATAGTTCTAATAAAATTCCACTTTTTATATCAGTAGATGAAGAAGGGGGAACTGTTTCTAGAATGCCTAATGAAATTTATAACCTTCCATCTAATAAATATATAGGTCAAATAAATAATGAAAATTTTAGTTACGAAATAGGAAAACTTTTAGGAAAGCAACTATCTGCCTTTGGCTTTAATTTAAACTTTGCTCCTGTACTAGATATAAATAGCAATCCTAATAATCCAGTTATAGGTACAAGATCTTTTGGAAATGATAAAAATTTAGTTTCTAAATTAGGAGTTAAAGTTATAGAAGGTATGAAAGAAGAAAATATTATTCCAGTTGCTAAGCATTTTCCAGGTCATGGAGATACATCAGTAGATTCCCATTTAAATCTTCCAATCATAAACCATGATTTTAATAGGCTTAATAATTTTGAATTAATTCCATTCAAAGAAGCTATAAAAAATGGTGTTGATGCTATAATGGTTGCACATATATTAATTCCAAAATTAGATAAAAATAATCCTGCTACACTTTCAAAAACTATAATAACAGACATATTAAGAAATAAATTGAATTTTAATGGCTTAATATTAACTGATGATATGACTATGGGTGCAATAACCGAAAATTATAATATAGGTGATGCAGCTATAAAATCAATTAATGCTGGTAGTGATATAATCCTAGTTTGTCATGAAACAAATAATATAAACACAGTAATAAATTCAATAAAATTTGCTGTTTCTAAAAATATAATAACTGAAAATAGAATTAATGAAAGTGTTTATAGAATATTATATGTTAAAGAGAAATTCAAATTAAATAATAATAAAATAGATTTTGTAGATATAAACTCTATTAACTATAAAATTAATAAAGTTTTGCAAAAGTACAAAAAATAAAAGAGTTTTTTAAACTCTTTTATTTTTATATAATTTAAATTATGTCTTTTTATTTAAATATTTTTTTCCTCATAGCATATATAAATTTAGCTAATGGAATAGCTATTATGATTCCTAATATAACTTGAACAGTATCTCCTGGTAAATGCATAGTTGCATATATTATACTACCTATAAAGCCATTTGATGCACCTAAAATTAAACCTCCCATTATAGCATTAGCAATAAAATATCCAAATAAATCAATAATTCCTCCAATAATAAATGCTAAAATATAAACTTTTATAGTTTTATCTTTAAATCTCTCAATAATAACTGCAACAAAAAATGCCATTAATCCTTTTATTACAAAAGTAAAAGGGGCCCATATTAAGTATCCTGCAAATATATCAACTAAAGCCATGCCAATAGAAGCAGATACTGTACCATATTTTTTACCAAGCAAAACTCCAGATAATAAAACCATACAATCACCAGGTTGCATAAAACCATTAAGTGTAGGTATCTTTATTATGCTTCCAGAAATAAATACAACTGCTATCATTAAACTTGTCATTATAAGAATTTTTATTTTTTCATCTTCTTTAACTTTTAAATTCTTCAATTTTATTCCCCCATATTTTCTTTTAATTTACCCTATTAATATATTATCCTTATAAATCTAATACTATTCTTGTATAACTCTTCAGTCAAATGTATCGTTACAATATTCAATAAATATTTATTATTAGATACGAGTTACCCCTTCTATTTTAAAATTAATATTTTACAAAGAATAATCCAGTAGAAATTAAATCTACTGGATTATTTATATAAATTTAAATTATAACTATATATTTTATGACTTAGTTATTTTAGTGCTTGTAAACTTTAAATTTTCTCCTAATACTTTAATAACCTCTTTAAGTGATTCCTCAACTGATGATACACTTCCAACTATAACTAAAGATCCATTAAATCTATCTATAAATCCAATTGAAACATCTGATGATTTTGTAGCTACATCAGCTGCTATTATTGCTGCTTCACCTGGAGTTATAGTCATTATACCAAGTGCTCCTTTATTATCAATTAGTATATCTAACTTTTTATATAATTCATTTACAGGATTTGCTATTAAATGTGCAAGTGTAACTTGTTTACCTGGTACATATTCTTGAACTACTCTATATTCATCTTCTTTGTTAAATATATTCATTGTAACTACCTCTAATATAAATTTTCTATAAACCCTTTATCAGGGCTATTTATAATTGCATCATCTAATAACATTCCTTTTTCTTTTAAAATTCTCTTGCTTGTCTTTACTCCCATTTCAACAGCTGAAATATCTCCACTTACAATAAAAAAACTTTTCCCACACATCCCCCTTGCAAGTCTAACTTCTACTAAATTTAATTTAGCACTTTTTGCAGCTATATCAGCAGCTTCTATTATAGATGCAACAGAATAACTCTCAACTATTCCAATAGAAGAATTTTCAATTATTTCATTACAGCCAGTAATAGCCTTATATATATCTTCCACAGGATTTCCTAAAAGAAAACTATCTATAATATTTTCTTCACTTTCGAATTTAGCAACATCTAATGCTGTATTAACTTCAGATATAGTTCCTTTAAATAATACTATATACTTTCCTGGACAAACTGTTGCTGCATGAATTATTTCTATATTTGCAGACTTTGCCATCTTATCTGAAATTAGCATACCAGTTGGAACCTTTAAAAACTCAACTAACCCTAATGCATTATTCAAAACAACTACACCTCCATATTTATTTCAATAAATTCATTTGAAATACTTTTTACCCTTCCATTAATAGGTGAATGTAAATACACACCTAAAGAATCATCTATTTTTGCTATAACTTGATTCTTTTTAACTGTTTCATTTACTTTAACAACAGGATAAGGAGCTTTTCCAATTGATTGTAGTAAATTTATTTTTAAATTTTTTATTTCTCCTGAAAATTCAAAAATTTCTGCTTCTTTATCAAACTTTGATAAACTTAATCTAGATAATACCCTTTTTACTGGAACTCTTCTATATTCTCTATCTCTTTTTACTTTTACATCATTTATTTTAATTGGCTTTATTCCATTTTTTTTAAACCTAACTTTTAATTCATCAATTATAGCTTTAGGATTTAAACCTTGATGACAAGAATATGAAGAACAAAGATTACATCCTGAGCATCCAAATGCATTAATAAATACATCAGTATTATAATTTAACCCAAAAGCTAAAGAATTCATTATTTTATGTGGCTCTATTTTATGTCCTAAATTATATCTTGGACATAAATCAGTACACATTCTACATTGCGAACAAACTCCCATTGCCCTTTTTAACTCCACAGATAATTTAATTTCCCTGTTTGCTACTATTGGATTATCCTTAGGAATTATAAATATTCCTTTTGTAGTTTTAGTTACAGTATCATTTAAACTCCCGAATCTTCCTGTCATTGGACCACCAATTAAAACTTTAAAATCTTCAATTGTTGTTCCTGAAACTTCTTTTAATAATTCTTTAAATTTAATTCCTATAGGTGCACATATTGTTTTTGGTTCATTAACTGCACCTCCTACAGTTAAATATTTATGTGTTACAGGAGTATTTTCAATTACAGCTTTATATACATTAAGCACAGTTTCAACATTTACAACCATTACACCAACATTTAAAGGGATTCCACCTTGTGGTACTATTTTGTTAATAGCTTCATAAACTAAAACCACTTCGTCTCCAGCTGGATAACCATCCTTTAGTAAAAACTTTCTAAGCTTATTAAATTTATATATTTCTTTATCCACTGCAACATCTGCACCTTTATAATGTTCTTTAAATGCAACTATTCCTTCTTTAGCTCCTAAAATTTCTACTATTATGTCTAATCCTTTTAATATTTTATAAGCTTCTTCTTTCAAAAGATTTCTATCAACTCTAAATAAAGGCTCACACTCAGCCCCATTTAATATAACTGTATTTACATCATATGATAATTTTGCATATGTAGGAAAACCTGCTCCACCAGCTCCAACAATTCCATTTTCTTTTAATAAAGACTTAAGTTCATCTAATACCATAAAGCTTCCCTCCCTTCATTTTATTCATCAACTATTCCAACTATAGCAGCATCTATCGGAACATTATCCTTATAAAGTCCTAGATTGGCATTTTCTCCAACAGTCACTAATACTATACTTTGTCTTCCAGCCCCTACTCTATCTATTGCAACTATATTTTTTTCATTATTATATCCTTCTAAAGGTTCAACTACTAAAAGTTTATATCCCATTAAACCGTCTTCTTTTCTAGTACTTACAACATTATCTATAACCTTCCCAAGTATCATATTATTCACATCCTTATTTATAAGTTTTATTCCAAACAAGACCTACTCAAGTCTAAATTTGGAATAAAACAATTATATTATTTCAACATAATCTCCATTTTTAATTCCAAGTGCATTTCCTTCATCAGTATCTATATGCATTTCTAAATGAAAATCTTCTCTAATTCTTACGTCAACATTTTCTAAAATTCCTGCTCTTTCTCCTTTAACTTTTACTGATACTGTACCTTCTGTCATATTAAACTTTTTAGCATCATTTTTATTCATATGAATATGTCTTTTAGAAATTATACATCCTTCATTAATCTTTATAGTTCCTTTAGGTCCAACTATAACTATTTCTCCAGAGCCTTTTATATCCCCTGATAATCTAACTGGAGCATCTGATCCAAGAAATATAGCATCTGTTTTTGATAATTCTACTTGCGTTTCACCTCTTGTAGGTCCAAGTATTCTAACGTTTTCTATAGATCGTAACTTTTTTCCTACTAAAGTTACTGTTTCATTTGCTGCAAATTGATTTCCCATAAGCATTTTTCTTTTAGTTAATTCATATCCTGCTCCAAAAAGAATTTCTAAATGCTTTTTAGATAAATGAACATGCCTTGCTGATATGCCAATCTTAACATTTTTATTCTCTATAGATTTAACCTTAACATCACTTTTTCCAATTACATTTATTACTTCTTTAGTAATTTGGTCAACTAATTTTTCATACATAATAAAAAGCCTCTATGTTAAATATTTTTTGGTAATATTAACTCAACTGAAGAGTGTGGTCTTGGTATTACATGTACTGCTACAACTTCTCCAAGTCTTCCTGCAACTTCTGCACCTGCTTCTGTCGCAGCTTTTACAGCACCAACATCTCCTCTTACCATTACTGTTACAAGTCCTGATCCTATCTTTTCTGTTCCTATCATTTCAACATTTGCTGCTTTTACCATTGCATCTGCTCCTTCTATAGCAGCAACTAATCCTCTTGTTTCTAACATACCTAATGCTTGTTGTCCCATTCTTAACCCCTCCATAATTTCTTTTTTACTATTTTCAAAATTATTTATTATCTCTTTCTTTTTTCTTCCTCTCTTTTTCTTAGGCTTCTCTTCATTAGATATATTATCTGTTATATTTATATCATTACTATTTTTCATAAATTATAGCCCCTTGTATTTTTGTTTACTTTTTTTAACAATCCCTATTACCTCTTCATGAGGTCTACTAATAACAGCATGTGCTACGCATTTAGTTATTTTATTAGCAGTTTCTTTTCCAACTTCAACTGCATTTTTTACATCAGATACATTTCCTGAAACTATTATAGTAACAAGCCTTCCACCGAGTTTTTTTTCTAAAGTTTCTAAATTTACATTAGAAGCTTTTGTCATGGCATCCACAGCAAGCATTGCAGATACCACTCCAACTACTTCCACTATTCCTAGTGATCCCATAATAAACCTTTATTTAATCAAGTTTTGGTAGTATATTTTCCACATCTCCATTAGGTCTTGGTATTACATGTACTGCTACAACTTCTCCAAGTCTTCCTGCAACATCTGAAGCTGCTTCTGTTGCTGCTTTTACAGCTCCAACATCTCCCCTTACCATTACTGTTACAAGTCCTGATCCTATCTTTTCTGTACCAATTAAAGTTACATCTGCTGCCTTTACCATTGCATCTGCTGCTTCTATAGCAGCAACTAATCCTCTTGTTTCTATCATTCCTAATGCTTCTTGTTTCATAATAAAAATCCTCCTTAAATTTACTTTATACAACTTATCTTTATAAACTTTTTAATTCCTTCATCTGGATGAGCCATTATATACTTTGAATGAACTCCAGATATTTTATTTGAAGCATTTATAGCTGCTTCCATAGCCATATTTACATCACTTACTGTTCCACTAAATTTAACAACTATAAGTACTGGAACTTCAAGTTCATCTGCATTTTTAGGTTTATTATTATCTAATGCTTCAATCTTTACATTTGCAGCTTTACAAGCTGCATCTGCTGCTACAAGTGCAGCTGTAAGACCAAACACTTCAATTAATCCAACGGCTCTCATACTATTACCTCATTATTTATTAACTATAGCTATTTTAATTCCATCCTGTCTTATATTAGTTAACATTGCTTCTTGTAAATTCTCTAAATCAAATTCATGTGTTATTAATTTTTTAATTGGAAGTCCGATTCCATTTGCTCTCTTTAAGAAATCAAATGTAGTTAAATAATCCTGTGGTGTATAAACCCATGAACCAACTACTGTAACTTCTTTTTTACATATATCATAATGTGGATTTATAGTTGCATCTCCATTATCTACAAAAAATCCAACTTCACAAAGACCTCCACCTCTTTTTATAAATTTCCATATACCAGCTGCTGCCTTTGGTACTCCAGTACATTGAAATGCAAAATCAACACCTAATTCATCAGTTAAGCTATAAACCTTTTTAACAGTTTCATTAAAGTCTTTACTCTCTGTAATATTTATAATGCTATTTGCCCCAAGACTTTTTGCAATTTCCAATCTATCTGAGTTACCATCTACTGCAATAATATTCTCTATTCCCATAGTTCTTAACACTGAAAGTAGTAATAATCCTATAGGACCACAACCTTGAACTAAAACTTTAGAATTAAATTTTAATAAACCAGTACTTTTTGCTCTTTCAACAGCATGTACAACAACAGCTGCTGGTTCTATTAATATTCTTGAATGTAAATCCATATCTGAAACATTGAACACTGTAGATCCTTTTCTTATAACTAAATATTCAGAAAACCATCCATTATGATGGATTTCATCATCACTTATAAGTCCATATATTCCTTGATTCTCACATAAATTTGTTCTTTCTGGATGATTTAGACAAACATCACATTCCCCACAAGGAATTATACAAGTAACAATCTTATCTCCAATTTTAAGATCTTTTCCTCTTGAATCTTTCTTTATATTTTTTCCTATTTTAACTATTTCACCTGTACCTTCGTGTCCAAGTACTAATGGTATTAATCCAAATGGGTCATTTTTGAATTCATGAGCGTCTGTTCCACATATTCCGCAACCTTCTACCTTGATAAGCATTTCATCATCATTTATTTCTGGTATTTTAAATTCTTTAATTTCAATTTTTTCTTTTCCTACAAGCATTCCAACTTTTCCAGTATCTTTTATTTCTTTAGAAGTTACAATATCTTTAACATCGTCTTTCATCATTTCCTTAACAACACTTTTTATTATTTCTTCTATATTTAAATTATTGACTTCCATAACTTACCCCCATTCACTATCTTATACATAACCCATCTTTTAAAACACACCTTCTATTTTTAGTAAATGTACTCGCAGAACTTAGTCCTTCTCCAGTTTTACTAGCTATAGTAAATGTAGCAAAACCTTCTGCTCCAAATCCTATTGCTGAATATGAAGGTGCATTTTTTACAAAAATAGCAGTATCAACAGCTTTTGCGAATCTAGTTAAATTGTTTACATTTTTTGAATGCATATGAGCTGAATGTCTATTTCCATGTTCAAGCTTAACTGCTATATCTATTCCTTCATCTAAATCTTTAACTCTTACAACACCAAGTATTGGCATCATAAGTTCTTCTTGTATAAGTGCATCTTCATAATCACCTTCAAATACAATGCATCTTATTGAATCATCAACATCTATTGATAATTTATCTAAAATTACTTTTGCATCTTTTCCAACGAACTCTCTATTTAATGTTCTTTTTCCATTTTTATTTATAAGAACTAAATCTTCTAATCTTTTTATAATGTTCTTATCCTTTATTAAATAAGCACCAAATAAAGTCATATTTTCTATTAATTCATCACATATTTCATTAACAGCAACTACCTCTTTTTCAGCTATACATGGCAAATTATTATCAAAAGTTGCACCATCTAATATATCTTTTGCAGCCTTTTTAATATCTGCTGTTTCATCAACTAAAACCGGTGGGTTTCCAGCGCCAGCTCCTATAGCTCTCTTTCCACTTGATAGTGCTTGTAAAACAACTCCTGGTCCACCTGTTGCTGATATTAACGTAACATCTTTATGTTTCATTAAATTATTTGTATTTTCTATACTTGGTTCTTTAAAAGATACAACTATATTTTCAGGACCACCAGCTTCAATTGAAGCTTCATTAATAAGCTTAACTGCATAATTTGAACAATTTTTTGCTCCTGGATGTGGTGCAAATACTACAGTGTTTCCACCTGCAATCATACCAATTGAATTACAAAATACTGTTACTGTAGGATTAGTTGATGGAGTAATTGCCGCTATAACTCCAAAAGCACCTTTTTCTACTAATGTAAGTCCCTCATCTCCAGTCCAAGCTGTAGTAACTATATCTTCTGTTCCTGGAGTTTTTTCTGCTACTAATACATGTTTTAAAACTTTATGGTCATATTTTCCCATACCAGTTTCTTCAACTGCCATTTTAGCTATTTTTTCTGAATAATCTAAACATTTCTTTCTAATACCTTCTATTATTTTTTCTCTATCTCTAACTGATAACTTCTTTAATTTCTCATACGCTTCCTTAGCTGCATTTACAGCCTCATCGGCATTATCAAACAAATATTTTTCATTTAATTCTTTTTTATTACATTTACAACCACCAGAAATTTTGCATTTTCCTTTACAATTATGATTTTCTTTATTTTCTATAACATCTTTGACAGTTATTTCTTTTATTACTCTCTTTATAATTTCTTCTAGGTTCATTTGACTATCTACCACTCAATTACCCCCTCACAAACGTTCTTACCAAATAGAGCTAGTTTATTATCATACTCACAACTACCTCCACTTACCCCTATCGCTCCAATTACATTGCCATTTTTTCTTATAGGAAATCCACCTGGAAATGCTATTATTTTATTATTATTAGTATTATTTATACCAAAAAGCTCCCCTTCATCTACTGATAAAGCTTTTAAATCTTTAGTTGCTATTCTAAGACTTGCTGAAGTAAAAGCCTTATTTACAGCAATATCAAAACTTGCTGGAAGCGCTCCATCCATAAAATGTACTGCTATGATAATGCCCCACTCATTACACATAGCTATAACTACTGGAATGCCTTCTTTATTAGCTAACTTTTCAACTTGCTCGATAACCTTTTTTGAAACTTCTAAACTTAAAAAATTTATTTTATTCATAAAATCACCATTTGATAGAAAAATATATATCTATTTTCCTGTATAAAGTTCGAATAAATTTAGTCTATTCTTTTTTTATTTGTAATATGATATTATCTCTGTTTAAAAACTTATAATTTTATTAAATTTAATTTTTATAGAAAAGGGCTTAAACATAAAAGCCCTTTTTTAGAATCTTCTTTAATAAAACATTCTTATTAATAAATTTATTTTAGTATTTCAAAACTATCTCACTTAATTATTATTTAATTGCCCCTAATACTTTACTTGTAACTTCTTTTACTATTTTTTCTACAAGCTCATCATTTAAATTAGATTCTTTTTGAGCTAAATTATTTGAATTATATATACAACTTCCATCTTCATTACAACATAAGCCTGGATGTTTTCCAATTAAATTCATACCTCTTCTTATATCTAATAATTTGTCAATTTGGTTATTATTTAAAACTTGTGGCTCACCTATTTGACTTGATATAAACATAAGCTTTGCATAAAATTCTAGTGATTCCATCTTAAAATAAGCTGACATAAGATCTGGTCCATATGTTAAAGCCCCATGGTTTTCTAATAAAACCGCATCATAACATTGAAGATATTTTGCTACTGCATCTGGAATTTCTTCAGTAGATGGAGTTCCATATTCAGCTATTGGAACATTACCAAGAGCAATTACAGCTTCTGGCATTATAGCTTTATCTAAAGGAATTCCTGCAATAGCATAGCTTGTACCATATGGAGGATGAGCATGAACTACTGATTTAACATCTGGTCTTTCTTTATATACTCTTAAATGCATTTTAACTTCTGATGAAGGCTTAAAATTGCCATTTGCACTAATGATATTTCCATCCATATCAACCTTACATATCATATCTGTAGTCATATAACCTTTTGAAACTCCAGTTGGTGTGCAAAGAACTTCTTTTTCATTTATTCTAACTGATACATTACCATCATTTGCTGCAACAAAACCATTATTATAAATTCTTTTTCCTATTTCACAAATTTGTTTTTTTATTTCATATTCTGATACCATAAACAATCCCCCTATTTATTTTTACTTATCTTTATTTTTCTTTTTTCTCTCCTAATTTTACCATCAATTTTCTTTAATGTCAATATATGGTAAATATTATTTGTTGATTTTTCTTTTAATTAAAAAGAGTTTGCTATAAAACAAACTCTTAATTCTAACATACTATTAATTCTATTTTGTTATTTTTCAGTACTTTCTTCCACTTATCATTAACATCTTTATCAGTATATATATAATCTATATCTTTAAACTGAACTATATTAACAAATGAACTTTTATCAAATTTTATAGAATCAACTACTAATATTACCTTACTAGCTGAATTAACCATTACCTTTTTAACTTCAGCTTCTTCTTCATTAGAATCCATAACCCCTCTTTCAATATCTATCCCTTTACAACATATAATAGCTTTATTCACATAATAATTTTTTATTATAGATTGTGCCCATTTTCCAGTAAATGATTTAGAAGATTCTCTAAATACTCCCCCAGCTAATATAAGATTTATATTTTTATAATCTTGAAGATCCGTTATAACCTTTAGTGAATTAGTTATTAATGTAACTCTTTTATTGCTTTTTCTTAAACCCTTAGCAACATAATAAGCTGTAGATGATGAATCAAGCATTATTGTATCCCCATCTTTTATTTCTTCTTCAACTCTTTCGGCTATATTAACTTTCCCCTCTTTATTTATAACTTCTCTCATATCTAAAGGCATATCAACATTTGTTCCCTCATTAACTATAGCTCCACCATAAGTTCTTTTTAATATTCCTTGGTCTTCTAATTTTTCAAGATCCCTTCTTATAGTTTCTTCTGTTACAGAAAATTTAACAGCTAATTCCTGAACTAAAACTTTTTTTTCTTCCTGAATCTGTATTACAATTTTATGCCTTCTTTCAACTGCCAACAAACTTTACACCTCCATATATTCTTTTTAAACAGAATACATTTCTTCATTAAATGATTTTTCTATAATCTTTCTTCCCTCTTGTACAGATGAAATTTCTCCACAAGCTATACATTGCATTATAATATTACCAATTACAGCTGCTTCAATAGGTCCAGCTATAACTTTTTTTCCAGTTTTTTTAGCTGTAAGCTCACTTAAATACTTATCCTTAATTCCTCCACCCACAATATTAATCCTTTCTATCTTATATCCTAATAAATTCTCTAAATCACATATTGTGTCTTTGTATTCTTTAGTTAAGCCATTATAAACAGCAATAGCTAATTCTCCTAGTTCTTTAGGAGTTCCTTGACCATTTTCCTCACAATATTTTTGTATTGATTTAATCATATTTTTAGTATTCATAAATTCAGTATCATTAGTATTTACTATAAACTTTTTATTTTCATACTTTCTAGCTTCCCTTATTATATCTGGAAAATCTATATCATTATAAAACTCACACCAATTTTTCTTAAGTTGCTGAAGTAGCCATAATCCATTAATATTTTTCAAAACTCTAACATTACCGAGTGCTCCTCCTTCATTAGTAAAATTCCATTTTAAAGCTTCTTTTGTTTTAAATTGAACATTGCTTTCAACCCCTAAAAGTGACCACGTTCCTGAACTTAAATATGCATCTTTTTCATCTTTTAAAGGAGCTCCCATTACTGCAGATGCTGTATCATGTCCACCAACAGCTATAACAGGTATATTGTAAGAAAGCCCTGTCTCATCTAATACTTCTTCTTTTAAATATCCATATATCTCTCCTGGATTTATTATTTCATTAAATATATTCTTTGGAATTTTAACCTTATCTATAAGCTCATAATCCCATTCTTTATTATTAATATCTAGCAATGCTGATGTAGATGCAATTGTAAATTCATTTTTCTTTTCTCCAGTTAAATAATATGCAAATAAATCAGGCATAAATAATAATGAATCACTATTTTCTAATATTTCTTTCCTATATTTCTTATCAGCAACAAGTTGAAAACAAGTATTAAATACATTATTTGATATACCATTTCTTAAATAAAGTTCACTTAAACTTATATATTTTTCCGTTTCCTTTATTCCATAATAATTTCTTTTATCTCTGTAATGCATAGGCATTCCAATTAAGTTTCCATTTTTATCTATAAGTCCAAAGTCTACTCCCCAAGTATCTATTCCTATTCCATCTATTTTTTTATTCATTGTAGCTACTTTTTTCAAAGCATTTTTTAATTCATTAAAAAGTCTTGGAAAATCCCAAACATATTTATCACCTAAAAAAACTGGATCGTTAGGAAATCTATATATTTCTTCTAAATTTAATGTTCCATTTTTATATTCACAAATTATAGCTCTTCCTGATGATGCCCCAAAATCAAAAGCTAAATAATTACTCAAAATAATTCCCCCTTAAGTTATTTTACATTATTTGGTAATTATATAATACAACATAAATCAAATACAAACAACATCTTTAAAATATTTTTGGAAAACTTTTACACACACTTATTGACTTGTATATTTTTTCATTATAAAATTATATTGTAAAATATTGGTAATATAATATTGGGGGTGCTTTATGTATAAATCAAATAATCAATATCCAAAGATAGGTATAAGACCAACAATTGATGGTAGAAGAAACGGTGTTAGAGAATCTTTAGAAGACCAAACTATGAATATGGCTAATTCCGTAGCTTCACTTTTAAAAGAAAATTTACGTTATCCTAATGGTGAACAAGTTGAATGTGTAATAGCAGATACTACTATTGGTGGCGTTAATGAGGCAAGTAAATGCTATGAAAAATTTAAAAGAGAAGGTGTTGGTTTAACTATAACAGTAACTCCATGTTGGTGCTATGGTACAGAAACAATTGATATGGATCCACATATGCCAAAAGCAATTTGGGGATTTAACGGAACTGAAAGACCAGGCGCTGTTTATTTAGCTGCTGCTCTTGCTGGACATAATCAAGTTGGTCTACCTGCATTTGGTATATACGGAAAGGACGTTCAAGATGCAGATTGTACTGATATACCAAGCGATGTAAAAGAAAAACTTTTAAGATTTGCAAAAGCAGGTTTATCTGTTGCTATGATGAAAGGAAAATCTTATCTTTCAGTAGGTTCTGTGTCAATGGGAATTGCTGGTTCTATGGTTGATCAAAAGTTTTTCCAAAAGTATCTTGGAATGAGAAATGAATATGTAGATATGAGTGAAATCACTAGAAGGATAGATAGAGAAATTTACGATAAAGATGAATTTAATAAGGCTTTACATTGGGTTAAAGAAAATTGTAAAGAAGGATTTGATAAAAATTCAGAAGCTAATCAAAAAACTCGAGAAGAAAAAGATAATATATGGGAAACTGTTGTTAAAATGACTTTAATAGTAAAGGATTTAATGATTGGTAATCCTAAATTAGAATCACTTGGATTTAAAGAAGAATCAGAAGGTCATAATGCAATTGCTGGAGGATTCCAAGGACAACGTCACTGGACAGATCATTCACCAAATGGTGACTTTATGGAAGCTATATTAAATTCTTCATTTGATTGGAATGGATTAAGAGAGGCTTTTGTATTCGCAACAGAAAATGATTCATTAAATGCTGTTCCTATGCTATTTGGACACCTTCTTACTAATACAGCTCAAATATTTGCTGATGTTAGAACATATTGGTCACCAGAAGCAGTTAAAAGAGTTACAGGAAAAGACTTACCTGAAGAAGCTAAGAATGGATTTATTCATTTAATTAATTCAGGTTCTGCTACGTTAGATGCATCAGGTAGACAAACTGATAAAAATGGAAATCCTACAATGAAGCCATTTTGGGAAATTACAGAAAATGAAATTAATGATTGCCTAGCTGCAACAACTTGGCATCCTGCAGTAAATGAATATTTTAGAGGTGGTGGATATTCCTCTAAATTCTTATCAAAAGGAAAAATGCCACTAACAATGTCAAGAGTTTGTCTAGTTGATGGATTAGGTCCTGTTCTTCAAATAGCTGAAGGATACTCTGTTGATTTAGATGAAGAAATAACTAAAACTATTGATAATAGAACTGATAACACTTGGCCTACAACTTGGTTTGTTCCAAATCTTACTGGTGAAGGTGCATTTAAAGATGTATATTCAGTAATGAATAATTGGGGAGCAAATCATGGAGCTATTTCTTATGGACATATAGGAGCTGATTTAATAACATTAGCTTCAATTCTTAGAATTCCAGTTTCTATGCATAATGTTCCAGAAGATAAAATATTTAGACCAAGTGCTTGGGGATTACATGGATTAAAAGATCTTGAAGGTGCTGATTTTAGAGCATGTAAAAACTTTGGCCCTCTATATAAATAGTTATAAATAAATTGATAAAAAGCATTGATACAATCTGTATCTATGCTTTTTATTATTTTTTTATAATTCTTTTAATATAAAAATATTTCTTTAATCTTTTATTCTATACTTCTATAGAATAAATTAATTTATCATGAAAATTTATAGTGACTTATCTATTTTTCAAAATTTTAAAGTGAATTTATTTATGAAATTTTTAATTGTATATTTATAT
>NZ_JAUNLM010000006.1:23346-66414 GCF_030532265.1 Clostridium sp.
ATTTATATCAATTATTCATAAAAAAAGAGAGAGACTAAGTCTCTCCCTCTTAAGATATAATTAAAATATAATTATTTATTATTTTTTACCTAATGGATATAATAATTTTTGAATATCATCATTTTCAAAATTATCTAGACTTACATAAGTAGCTCCAGTATCTATTCTTTTTTCAACATTTTTACCTTCTAATACATCATTAGCAGCTTTAACTCCTAAATATCCCATATTATATGGATTTTGAACAACGAAGCCATCAATTACTTTTTCTTTTAAGAAAGCAATTTCTTGATCTGATGAATCAAATCCTATTAATGTTATATCGTCTAATTTTCCTTTTTCCTTAACAGCTGTAGCAACACCTACAACAGCCCCTTCATTTGTTGCATATAATCCTTTTAAGTCTGGATTAGCTGTCATTATATCTGTAGCTTTAGCAAGTGCTAATGCATGGTCTCCATCTGAATATTGTATTGAAACTATTTCTATATCTTTATGATTTTTTTCTATCTCTTCTTTAAATCCATCTCTTCTTTCTTGAGCAGTTGATGTTCCTTCATTATGAGCAACTATTGCAACCTTTCCTTTGCCACCGATTCGTTTAGACATTTCTTTTGCTGCAATTGCTCCTGCTGCTTTGTTATCAGTAGCAACAAAACTCTTTTGAATATCTGAATCTAAATCTGAGTCAAAAGTTATTACTGGAATACCTTTTTCTTCTGCCTTTTGAACTACTGGTAATAAAGCCTTATTATCAAGAGGAGCAAGCATTATAGCTTTAGCTTGTTTTGTTATTGCATTTTCAACCATCTCTATTTGTCTGTCAACTTCTGTTTCACTATCTGGACCTTCAAAAGTTACTTTTATCCCAAGTTCTTCAGCTGCTTTTTGTGTTCCCTGTTCTACAGTCTTCCAAAATTCATGTTGATATCCTTTTGATATAACTGCAATATAAGTGTCATCCTTTTTTCCTTCTGTTCCACCTGATGAATCTCCTGTTCCTTGACCTCCTGAACTACATCCAACAACTCCAACTGCAAGCACTGCTGCTGTAGCAACCATAGCCACAAGTTTTTTTAATTTCATAAATCATACCCTCCCACAAACTTTATGTTTTAATTTAATTAATTATTTATTTTAATAACTAACTAACAATTAATAACTATCTCTTTTTCTTTCTAAGCATATCTACATATACAGCACCTATAACAACTGCTCCCATAGCAAGCATTTGCCAGTTTTGTGATACATTCATTAGATTAAGACCATTTTTTAATACACCCATTATAAAAGCACCAAGAATAGTTCCTGTTATTGAACCCTCTCCTCCACTTAAAGATGTTCCTCCAATAACAACAGCTGCTATTGCATCTAATTCATATCCTTCTCCAGCAGTTGGCTGACCTGAATTTATTCTTGCAGCCATTACAATACCAGCAATAGCACACATAAGTCCACAATACATATATACAAATAATTTAGTTTTTAATACATTTATACCAGATAATCTTGCTGCTTCCTCATTACTTCCTATTGCATAAGTATATCTTCCAATTAAAGTTTTCTTTAATATAAATCCTGATATAATAGCTAATACAATTAAATATATTACAGGATAAGGAATAATTCCAAATAACTTTCCTTGAGATATAGTTGAAAAAGTTGGCGCTGAATCAAAATATACTGGTTTTGCATTAGTAAGTACTAAAGTTAGTCCTCTAGCCATCATCATTGAACCAAGAGTTGCTATAAAAGGTGGTAAATTAAACTTCCCAATAAGCAAACCGTTTACAGTACCAAATAGCATACCAACTAATATAGCAAGTATTACAGCAACTGTAATGCTCATTCCTTTACTTATAAAAAGTCCTGCGGAAACACCACTTAATGCAATTATTGCACCTAATGATAAATCTATACCTGAAGTTATAATAACAAAAGTAACCCCTATAGCCATTATTCCTATTACAGCAGTTTGTAATGCTATTGTTATTATATTATCTACATTTAAAAAATGCGGTGTTGCAACTGAGAAAAATAAACACATTAAAAGCAAACTTATACCTGCTGCCATTTTCTGTAATAGTGCTTTATTATCTTTTTTATCACTATTTAATACTTTCTTATTTTTAATAGCTTCCATACCAAAAATCTCCCCCTAAAATTATTAACTATTAGATGCTAAGCTCATTATTTTTTCTTGTGTAGCATCTTTTATATCAAGTTCTCCTGTTTTCTTACCTTCATGCATTACAATAATTCTATCACTCATCCCTAAAATTTCAGGTAATTCAGAAGAAATCATAATAATAGCAACCCCTTTTTCAGCTAATTCTTTCATTAAAGTATATACTTCATATTTAGCACCAACATCTATTCCTCTTGTTGGCTCATCGAATATAAGAACTTTAGTATCTCTGCAAAGCCATCTTCCTATTAATACTTTCTGCTGATTTCCACCACTTAAAAACTTAGTTTTTTGACTTAAAGATGGTGTTTTAGTTTTTAAATCATTAATTTTTTCATTTGATATCTTTTTGCATAGTTTATCGTTTACAACAGATAATTTACTGTATTCTTTTATATTTGCAATAACAGTATTAAACTCTACATCTAAATCTAATAAAAGTCCATCTCTCTTTCTATCTTCTGATAAATATGCTATTTGATTTTTTATTGCATCTACTGGTGATTTTATTTTTATTTTATTTCCTTCTAAATAGAATTCTCCTGAATCAATAGGATCAGCTCCAAAGATTGCTCTTGCAACTTCAGTTCTTCCAGCTCCCATAAGCCCTGCAAATCCTAATATTTCTCCTTTTTTAACGCTAAAGCTTACATCATGTAACTTACCTTTTCTGTTTATATTTTTGGCTTCAAATACTACTTCTCCTATATTTGGCTCTCTTTTTGGATATTGATCTTTTATATCTCTTCCAACCATCATTTTAATAATTTCATTTATATCTACATCTTTCCATATTCTAGTTCCTATATAACTTCCATCTCTAAGTACAGTTATTCTATCTGCAATATGCTTAAACTCCTCCATTCTATGAGAAATATAAACTATTCCAACCCCTTCTTTTTTTAATTTTTTTATTATTTTAAATAAATCTTCAATTTCTGACTCTGTAAGTGCTGATGTTGGTTCATCTAATAATAAAACTTCTGATTTAAATGCTAATGCTTTCGCAATTTCAACCATTTGTTGTTCTGCTACACTTAAATTATCAACTCTCTCATTAGGGTCAATGCTTAAGTTCAATGATTTTAATACATTTTCTGTATCTTTAATCATTTTTTTTTCATCAATAATAAATTTATTTTTCTTTGGCTCTCTACCTATATATATATTTTGAGCTACTGTAAGATGAGGTAATAAATTAAATTCTTGATGTATTATAGATACACCACGCTCTGCTGCTTCTTTAGGATTTTTTACATTAAATTCTTTTCCTTTAAATAGTATATTTCCCGAATCCTTTTTATAGACTCCTGTTAGTACTTTCATAAGTGTTGATTTTCCAGCACCATTTTCTCCAATAAGAACATGTACTTCTCCTTTTAAGACTTCAAGCTTTGCATTTTTTAAAGCTTGTACCCCTGGAAAGGCTTTATCTATTCCTTCCATCTTTAGCAATACTTGCTTTGACATTTAATCACTCCCCGCACCCCTTTTTTTGTTTATGTTGTTTTATTTTTATTCAATTTACTTTATATAATTATACCTTTTTTTTCCAATTATCACAACATAAATTTTAATTTATTTGAATTTTTACCATATTTTGTTTATAATGTTTTTGTATTCTTTTATTTTATATTCAAAGGAGAGTGTTTTTATGTTAAAAAAAATTCCTTCAATTATTTCACCTGAACTTATAAAAATACTTATGGAAATGGGACATGGAGATACAATAGTTATTGCAGATGGCAATTTTCCTTCATCTTCTTGCGCAAAAAGGTTAGTTAGATTAGATGGACATAATGTTCCTGAAATTTTAGAAGCCATATTAACTTTATTTCCATTAGATACTTATTCAGAAAAACCAGTAAAACTAATGAATGTACTTCCAGGTGATAATTTCGTTCCTAATATTTGGGATACTTATAAAACCATTATAAAAAAAGAATTTTCACCTTTTGATTCTTTTGGATTTATAGAAAGATTTGATTTTTATGAAGAAGCAAAGAAAGCATACGCTGTTATAGCAACATCAGAAAAAGCTCTTTATGCTAATATAATTTTAACTAAGGGTGTAATTTAGATAAAAAAATTGGCACTTTAATTAAAGTGCCAATTTTTAATATGTTATTTTAAATAATATTCTAATACATTTCTTACTTTAGGAACAACAGCATGAGAACCACCTTTTTCTTTAACATCTTCAAGAATCATAGAAATTGTAATTTTTGATCCTTTAACATCTGTTGCTATAAACCATCCATTTTCTGTTCCCTTTTTATCATTTTGACTCTTTTTAATTTCTGCTGTTCCTGTTTTTCCTGCTAATTCTTGACCTGGTATTTTAGCATCTGTGGCAGTACCACCTTCACTATTTATAGGTTCTTTAAATGCATTTATTAAATCATTTAAATATTTTTTCTCTATTGTTTGTTTTTTAAATATTTCTTCTTTATTATTTATACTTGTAACCAATCTTGGTTTCATTATATTCCCTTCATTTGATAAAGTACTATAAGCAAGTGTCATATTTAAAGGGGTAACCAAAACTTGACCTTGACCATATCCACTATCTGCTAATGCTATTTCACTCTCTATTTTCCCGTTATTTGAAATTTGTGAAGTTTCCATTGGATATCCAAAATCTATTTTTTCTCCTATTCCAAATTTCTTAGCTCCTTCAATAAACTTATCACTTCCAAGGTCTACTGCAACTTGAGCAAAATATATATTATCAGAATACTTAACAGCATCATTTAAATTTACTGATTTACCTGAATTTTTAACTCTTGTAACCTTATAATCACCCCATGAACTATCTTTTTGCCAACTTAATCCCTTTATATCTTTTTTATCATTTGCTTTTATAACTCCATCTTGGATTCCTGTAGTTGCAGTTATAAGCTTAAATGTAGAGCCTGGTGAATAAAGTTTTGTAAATCTATTTTCATAAGCCGCATTTTTTGTATCCTCTAATTCTTTCTTTTGAGTTTTTGTCATATAAGTTGTAAACATATTTGAATCATAAGAAGGTGAACTTACCATAGCTAATACTTCGCCTGTTTTAGGATTTAATGCAGTAGATGCTCCCTTTTCTCCATTTATTTCTCTATATATTTTCTTTTGAAGATTTGAATCTATAGAAATTGTTATATCACTTCCATTCTTAGGATCTTTATTAGCAACTTCTATTTTTTCGTCTCCTCTTTCAATATATATTTTCCCTCCATTTTCACATCTTAACTTATCTTCATAAACTTGTTCTAATCCACTTTTACCAATTAAACTATGTGTATTATACCCTTTGTCTTTATTTTTTTCTAACTCCTCTTTTGTAATAGGTCCTACATATCCTACTAATCTACCAAACGCTTCTCCCCCACTATAAACTCTTGATATAGAATTTTGAATTAATATTCCATCCTCATCACGATTTTTTAAACTATTAAGTTTTGAATCATTAGGTAATATTTTAACTATTTCTACAAAATGACTTGGATTGCTATTTGAATCTAATTTTTTAATTATTGTATCTTCACTTATGTCTAAAGCTCTTGCTATTTCTTTTATTTTTTCATCTTTATTTTGTCTATTAAATATAGCTGGATGTATACCAACAATATTAATTTTTCCATCCTCTGCTAAAGCTTTCCCGTCTTTATCTAATATTTTACCTCTTACTGCATTTACGGTATTAACTTTTATTTTATCTCCCTCTTGCATGTTAGGAAAAATCAAATTATCATTCCACTTTATTTTATAATCTTTATCTTCTTTTACTAAAGTAACTTTAAAATCATCTAATTTTAGATTTCCAGCTACTGTATCCATAGTTAAAGAAAATGGAATAATTACATCATTATTTTCTTTTGTAGCCTCACCTAGTTTAATATTAATATTACTAGCATTCATAGCTCCATATATATTTCCAAGCCTTTGAACAAATGTTGTTTCATCAATAGTACCTTTTGAATCTTTGCTAAGCATATCATACATACCCTTATAATCTAAACTTTGCCACTTGTCTTTATACTGATTAAAAGCATCAATAGCTTTACTTTTACTAGAACATCCCATAAAGGATACCGTTAGTAAAAATGTTATAAAAGCTATAAAATAAATTTTTTTGTTAAATTTCATAATACCCCTCCATCCAATCTAATTATTTTATGATAATTAGATAATATTATTCTTCTCTTTTAACCTTTGAATCTCATAATCCTTTTCCTTAATTAAATTCTTATACATATTTTCTTTTATATTCCATTCATTTTTATTCCACTCTTTACTAAGAGTATTTATAAGAGATGCCATTTCATCAGCACTTCCTACTATCCTATTAAATAATAAAAGATTAGATTTTAATATTTCTGGAATTTCATTATGAGAATATCTAAGTCTATGATCAATTTCACCATATCCTTCTTCAAATATAGTTCTAACCTGTATTTCTGCTATAACTTTTTTATTAGTTGGATAAAACTCAACTAAGTAATGTACTGACCTATATCCTGATTGTCTTGATCTAACCTCTATCCCAAGTTTATTAAATATCTCAGTATTATCTCCTTCTCTAACATTAGCTGTTATTTCTATAACCTTCCATGTATTTATTATAAAATCATGTATTTCTTTCCACTGTTCTTTAAAAATATGTATTACCCTAATTCCAATTAAATCATTTATTTCATCTTTATAGTTATTTACTGTAAATTCAAAATCACCCCCATATTTTTCTTTCCTATCTTTTGTTTTTCTTACAATCTTTTCTATAAGCCTATCACTTGCTTTTATTCTAGACTTTACAGAATGAATACATTCGTTTGCCCTTAATATGTTTGCTATAAAATTAGCTTGATTTTCATAAGACTCTAAATATTCTATATAGTCTTTATATATTTCTTCTAAGTTTTTAATATTTATATTGTTTTCTTCTATAATTGTTTCACAATGACTGTATTTTTTTAAAAATTCTTGTATTTCAAATTTATTTTTCATAAATATTTCTCCTAAATTTAAACATTACATTTATATTATATCACTAAATTTTATTAATAACTTATAACATAACTTATACTAAGTAACTTTTTAAAAATTAAAATTTCATATTTATAAATTACTAAAAAAATAAAAAAGGTTAGGAATTAATCCTAACCTTTTAAACTCATTTTATTTTTCACCATAAAGTTTAATTATGTTTACAATAGTTTCTACTGCTTTTTCCATAGATTCTACTGCTATATATTCATATCTTCCATGGAAATTTTCTCCACCAGTAAACATATTTGGAGTTGGAAGTCCCATAAATGATAATCTAGCTCCATCTGTACCTCCTCTTATTGGTACAACATCTGGAGTTATATTTGCCATTTCCATTGCCTTTTTAGCAGTTTCAACTATATGCATTACAGGTTCTATTTTTTCTTTCATATTTCTATATTGCTCTTTTATTTCAACTTTAACTGTTCCTTCACCATAAACTTCATTTAATTTCTTTTCAGCATTTTTAAATTCCTCTATTCTTCTATTAAAAGTATCTTCAAAGAAATCTCTTATTATAAATGACATTTCAGTATTTTCTACCGTTCCATTTATACTTATAAGGAATGAAAATCCTTCATATCCTTCTGTTTTTTCTGGAACTTCATCAAGAGGTAACATGCTTAAAAATTCATATGCCACTAGTGATGAATTAATCATTTTATTTTTAGCACTTCCTGGATGTACATTTTTTCCCTTAATAACAACCTTTGCACCTGCTGCATTGAAGTTTTCATATTCTAATTCTCCAAGCGCTCCTCCATCTACAGTATATGCAAAATCTGCTCCAAAGCCTTCTACATCAAATTTATCAGCACCTCTACCAACTTCTTCATCTGGAGTAAATCCAATCTTAATATCTCCATGCTTAATTTCTGGATGATTTATTAAATACTCTACAGCTGTTATTATTTCTGATATTCCAGCCTTATCATCTGCTCCTAAAAGAGTTGTACCATCTGTTGTTATTAAAGTTTTTCCAACATAATTTTTAAGCTCTGGAAATTCTTTCGGATCTAGATTTATATTTAACTTTTCATTTAAAACTATAACATCTCCATTATAATCTTTAACAAATTGAGGTTTTACATTTTCTCCACTCATATCAGGAGCTGTATCCATATGTGATATAAAACCTATAGTAGGAATTTTTTTATCAGTGTTAGCCTTAAGTGTTGCATAAACATATCCAAACTCATCAAGTTTAACATCAGATAATCCTATCTCTTTTAACTCCTTTTCCAAAACTTTAGCTAAATCTAATTGACATTTTGTACTTGGAATTGACTCAGATTCTTCATCTGACTTAGTGTTTATTTTTACATATTCTAAAAATCTTTCTTGAACTTTTTTCATATTATAATCTCCCCTCATATAATACTTTAATATAATTATACATTAAAAATAGTTTAAGTTTTTGTTTTTGCTTTATTTTTAATATTATTTTAAACAATGCATATATTTTGTTACATCTTTTCCATCAACTACATAAGCTTGACCCTTTGAACAGAATATTGATGAACTAGTATATTCTACATCACTACTTTTATCATATCCTTTACTTTTTATTACCTCATCTTCATTATGACAATAATCATACCCATCAAAAACTAAACTTAAAAATCCATTTCCTTTTGTAAAACTTATAAACTCCAAACTATAATCAATAAAAGTTTTTACTGGTCCTCTACCAGTTATTATTACTCTATCCCCACTATTTATAGGCTCATCAAATTCACCTTTTCTCTTTTGAATATCTGATAATACTCTTCCTATTAACTCTATATTCACATCAATCTTGAACTTATAATATGGTTCTAAAAGCTTATTATTTGCTTCATCAAGCCCTTGCCTTAAAGCTCTTTTTGTAGCTTCTCTAAAATCTCCTCCAGTAGTATGCTTATTATGCGCCCTACCAGTTAATAAAGTTATTTTCAAATCAGTAATTGGACTTCCTGTTAATATTCCTTTGTGTTCTTTTTCAAATATATGTGTTTTTATTAAATTTTGATTTCCAATAGTTAAATCATCAGTATGACATTTATTTATAAATGTTATACCACTACCTCTTTCACCTTCTTCTATTTTTAAATTAACTTCACTATAATGTCCTAGTGGTTCAAAATGACCATACCCTAACGTTTCTCCAATTATTGTTTCTTTATAAAGTATTTCTGGTTTATCAAAATCTACATTAAGATTAAACCTATTTTTTAAAATATCTTTTAAAACTTCAAGTTGAACTGTTCCCATTATATCCAAATGTAACTCTTTAAGACGTTCATCAAAGTTAACATTTAAACTATTATCTTCACTTTCTAATGTTTTAAATATCTTTAAAACCTCATTACTATTAATTTTTTCATCATATATAACTTTAACTTTTAAAGTAGGAATCATTTCATAATTTATATCATCATTAAATCCTAAAGACATTCCACTTTGTAAATTATTTGCTCCTAAAATACAAGCTACCTCTCCTGCTTTTACTTCATTTATTACTTTAAACTTATTTCCATTATAAAGTCTTATTTCATTTATTTTTTCTTTAAAATTATCTAAAATAATTTTAAAATTTATCTCATCTTTTGCTTTTAATGTACCATTTAGACACTTTATAAATGATAATTTATTGCCTTTTTCATCATGTTTTATTTTAAAAACTCTACCTTTAAACTCGCCAAATTCATTATAAGAGGTATATGTTAAATTATTAAAATCATCTAAAAACTCTACTATACCTTTATCTAAAAGTGCAGAACCACTATAACACAAAAATAACTTTCTACTTTTTATAAGCTCTTTTCCCTTATCTATACATAATTCTTTATTTAAATTTTCTTCTAAATACATTTCTAAAAGCCTTTCATCACTTTCAGCTATCTTTTCTATAAAATCTAAATTTAATTCTTTAGATAAAGAATTTTCTATATAAATAACATTTTCATCAAACTTTAATTTTATTTCATCTATTATTTTATTTACATTAGCACCAACTCGATCAACTTTATTTATAAATATAAAGGTTGGAATATTATTATGTTTTAATAAATTCCATATTGTATCCGTATGGCCTTGTATTCCCTCAACTGCACTTATTATTAAAATTGCATAGTCTAATATACATATAGTTCTTTCCATCTCTTGAGAAAAATCAATATGACCTGGTGTATCTATTAAATAATATTCTGAATCTTTATAATTAAAAGTTCCTACATCTGAAAATACTGTTATTCCTCTACTCTTTTCAATTTCATGACTATCTAAATAAGAATTTTTATGATCTACTCTTCCTCTATTTCTAATGCTATTTGTATGGTATAAAATTTGTTCTGAAAATGTTGTTTTACCACCATCAACATGAGCAAATATTCCTATTGTCTTTCTCATTTTTATTATCTCCTCTTAAAAATTTCTTTAAGTTAAATTATATCAAAATAATATAAATCATTCATATTAATAATAAAAGGTTTATAAGAACATTAAAGTTCTTATAAACCTTTAAAAATTTTATCTTTTTCCTTTATCAAAAGGTTCTCCAACAGCCTTCGGTGCCCTTGAGCTTTTTGAGAAAATAACTAATGCAATTAATGTCATTATATAAGGGAAAGTTTTTAATAAAACAGGTGGTATTGAAGCAAGCTCTGGTATAACTTGTGATACATTAGCAACTGTACTTGCAAAACCAAAGAAAAGTGTTGCTCCTAAAATTCCAAGAGGCTTCCATTGTCCAAATATTAAAGCCGCAAGAGCTAAGAATCCAAGACCTCCAACGTTTCCTGTAAATTCTCCAGCATAAGTAACTATTATTATAGCTCCTCCTAATGCTGAAAATGCTCCTGATATCATAACTCCAATATATCTCATTTTATAAACATTTATTCCTGCAGCATCTGCAGCTTGTGGGTGTTCTCCACATGCTCTAAGCCTCATTCCAAATGGTGTTTTGTATAATATGAAAGTTGCTACTAATAAAATAATTAATACAAGCCATGTTGATGCATAAGTTTTTGTAAAAAACATTCCTATAACTGGTATATCACTTAAAACAGGTATATCATTTGGTATAAATCCTTGTCTTATTCTTATATTTCCACTACCTGTTATATTTCTAGCTAAAAATATTGTAAGTGCTCCTGCAATCATATTTATAGCTGTACCACTTATTATTTGCTCTGCATTTAAATGAATACTTGCAAATGCATGTAGAAGTGAAAATAAAATTCCAGCTATAACAGCAGCTAAAATACCTAACCAAAGCGGTAAATTACCATCTAACTTATCTTGAAGAGTAACTATAGTAAATGCACTAACAAATGCACCCATTATCATAAGTCCATCAAGACCTATGTTAGTAACTCCACTTCTTTCACTATAAAGAGCTCCAAGTGCTGTTATTAAAAGCGGTATTGTAAATGCAATTGCATAAGGAAATACTTGTCCAAACATTTCTAACATATTATTTCACCTTCCCTTCTTTTGCATTATTCTCTAATTCTTTGTCTCTTCTTTTTATCTTTAACTTATTTATAAATCTTTCTATTACTATACTAGTTGCAGCAAAATATATTATTGTAGCCATTATAGTATCAGCAATTTCTGGTGGAATTTCTGTCATAGCACTCATAAATCCACTACCTGTATATAAAATACCAAAGAATAATGCAGCAAAAAGTACTCCTATTGGTGTATTTGCTCCAAGAAGTGATACAGCAATGCCATCAAAGCCTTGTGTTGGAAGAACACCTACTTGAATAATATTTGAATTTCCTGCATATTCAATAACTCCAGCAAGTCCTGAAAGTCCTCCTGCTATCATCATTGAAAGTATAATATTTTTATTTACTGGTATACCTGCATATTCTGCACCAAATCTATTAAATCCAACAGCTTTAAGTTCATAACCTAATGTTGTTTTATTTAATATAAACCAAATAATTACTATAGCAAAAAGAGCTAAAATTATTCCTAAATTTATATATGACCCATCAAATATATCTGAAAGCCATTTTAATTTAAGAGTTGCCCCTTCTGAAAGTGGTCTTGATTCTGTTTCATATTGTCCCTTCATCATATTTGGTACCATGTAATAAACAAACCAGTATATAGTCCAGTTCATCATTATAGTTGAAACAACTTCATGAACATTAAACTTTGATTTTAATATACCAGGAATTATAGCAGCTGCCATTCCTCCTAATATACCTACTAATATCATTAAAGGTAAAAGCACAATTCTTGGAGCATCTACTGTAAGTCCAATAAAAGTAGCACAAAATCCTCCAAATAGCATTTGCCCAGCTGCACCTATATTAAAAAGACCTGTTCTAAAAGCAAAAGCAACAGATAGTCCTGTAAGTATTAATGGTGTAGCTGTTGCTATAGTATTACCAATTCTTTCTACACTCTTAAGTCCGCCTTGAAAAAGATATGAAAATCCTTCTATTGGATTATGATTAAGAGCTAGCATTAAAAGTGAACCTGTTATAAGTCCTAATATTATAGCTAATATGGATACTATACCTTTATTAGTTTTCATCTTGTGACCCTCCTTTAATTCCAGCCATCATTAATCCAATTTCATTTTCATTAGTTTCATCTGAATTTACAATTCCTATAAGCTCTCCACCATTTATTACTGCAATTCTATCAGAAACATTTAGTACTTCATCAAGTTCTAATGATATAAGAAGTACTGCTTTTCCTTTATCTCTCTGTTCAACTAATCTTTTATGAATATATTCAATTGAACCAACATCAAGTCCTCTAGTTGGTTGAACTGCTATTAAAAGATCTGGATTCAATTCAACTTCACGTCCTATAATAGCTTTTTGCTGATTACCACCTGATAATGTTCTAGCTTTTGATATAGGACCTTCACCTGATCTTACATCAAATTCATTAAGTATTTTTTCTGCATATTTTCTAATTGCAGACTTATTAAGTATTCCTCTCTTTGAAAATGGCTCTTTGTTATACACTTCAATAATCATATTTTCTTCTAGCGTATAATCAAGTATTAAACCTCTTTTATGTCTATCTTCTGGTATATGTGCTATTCCTTTATCTATTCTCTTTTTTGTTTTCTCATTCGTTATATCTTCATTCTTGTATATAACTTTTCCACTCTCTACTTTTCTAAGTCCTGTTATAGCTTCAACTAGCTCATTTTGACCATTTCCTTCAACACCAGCAATGCCAACTATTTCTCCACTTCTAATTGATAACGAAAAGTTTTTAAGTCCAAGAACTTTTTTATTATTTTTTACTGATATATCATCTATTTTTAATACCTCTTCTTTAGGCTCACTTTTTTTCTTATCAACTTTAAAAGAAACCTCTCTACCAACCATCATTTTAGCCATTTCTGCCTCAGATGTTTTTTTAGTATCAACTGTTCCTATATATTTACCCCTTCTTATTACTGTACATTTATCTGATACAGCTTTTATTTCTTTTAATTTATGCGTTATTAATATTATAGATTTTCCTTCTTTTATAAGATTCTTAATTATTTTCATTAAATCTTCTATTTCTTGTGGTGTTAATACAGCTGTTGGCTCATCAAATATTAATATATCTGCATTCTTATAAAGCATCTTTAATATTTCAACTCTTTGTTGCATACCAACAGAAATATCCTCAATTTTTGCATATGGGTCCACATTTAATCCATAGCTTTTTGAAAGTTCTTCTATTTTTTTTGCTGCTTTCTTTATATCTACTACTAACCCTTTTTTAGGCTCACATCCTAGTATTATATTTTCTGTTACCGTAAAATTTTCCACTAATTTAAAGTGTTGATGAACCATTCCTATTCCCAAATCATTTGCTTTATTTGGATTTGTTATTTTTTCTTCTTTTCCATTTATCTTAATAGTTCCTCTATCTGGCTGGTACATTCCAAAAAGCATTCCCATAAGTGTTGATTTACCAGCTCCATTTTCCCCTAATAGAGCATGAACTTCCCCTTTTTTTAACTTTAATGTTACGTTATCATTTGCAACAATACCTGGAAATTCTTTTCGAATATTAAGCATTTCTACTGCATATTCCATTTATATCCTCCCCACAAAATCTATATAGTTTAAAAGGGGCAGTTTTCCGCCCCATTCCTTAACTATAAATAATTATTCTATTAAACTACCTTGTTCTGCTGAAACTTTTATTTCACCAGATTTTATTTTGTCATAAGCTTCTTTATATGCTTTAATAGATTCTTCACTTAAATTTGGATTTTTTTCTGGTAATCCAACACCATCATTTTTAGCATCATAGATTAAAGTTTGTCCACCTGGGAATTTTCCATCTAATTCAGCTTTAATCATATCAAAAGTTGATTTTTTAATATTTTTTGTAGCTGAAGTTAAAATAACTGATTTTTCATTTCCATCTTTATCTTTATATAAACCTTCTGAATATTGGTCAACATCAACACCTATAACCCAAGCTTTTTCTCCCTTTTGAGCTCTAGCTTTAGCTTCTGTTATAGCACCAACACCAGTACCTCCTGCTGCTGTAAATATTACATCAACACCGTTATCATACATTTTTGCTGCAATTTGTTGTCCTGCTGATGAAGTATTGAATGTTCCTTCATATACTACATTACTCTTATCAATTTTTATTTTTGTTCCTAAATTTTCATTAGCGTATTTAACACCTTGTTGGAATCCCCAATTAAATTTTTGAACTGCTGGTATTTTCATTCCACCAATGAATCCAAAATTTGCTTCTTTCATTTGAACTGCTGATGCAACTCCTGCTAAGAAACCTGACTCATGTTCTGCAAAAAAGATTGATACTGTATTTGGTTTAACTACTGGTTTAGCATCCTTTTCACCACTATGTGGATTACCATCTAAAATTACAAACTTAGCATCTTCATATTTATCTTGTGCCTCAAAAATAGCAGTTTCAAACTTAAATCCTGGTGTAACTATAAATTTATTTCCTGCTTCATAATGATTACTTATTTCCTTTAAATAATCAGCTGGCTTTTCACCACCTGGTTGTAAATATTTTTTTGAAACTCCAAGCTCTTCTTCAGCTTGTACTATTCCTTCCCAAGTTCCTTGGTTAAATGATTTGTCATCAATTGTACCTGAATCTGTAACCATACCTACTTTTAAATTTGCTTTTTTATCAGATGCTCCACCTGATTTTTCTGAATCCCCACTGTTTCCACATGCTACTAATCCCGTCGCCATAACTAATGAAAGTGCAAGTGCTAAAAATTTTCTTTTCATTAATTCCCCTCCTAAAAATACGTAAATTTTTTTGAAATAAATTTTACACCCCAATTATATAATAGTTTGTATGATAATCTCAATATTTTTATGAATATTTGTTTAAAAAATTTTTATATTTTGTTCAAATTTGTATTTTAATGTCGATTCATTAATTTCTTCTTTAAAATTTAATTAATTATATAATAAAAATAAAAGAGACTATTTATTTAGTCCCTTTTTATTCCATTAACTTCTTCTCTTATTAAAGTATAATAAGCTTCTAATGAAGAAATTAATTTATTTAATCTATCAAATTCATATTCTAAATCTTTAATATAATATTTTTCATCTTCTTTTTTACAGTCTTGATTTTCTATTTTTTCTTTTAAATATTTTATTATTATTTCAATTTTACCTAAATTAACTTTAGCTTCTTCTAAATCATTTTCATATTTAATTATAACTTTGTATATTTCCTCTAATTTATAAATAATTTCTTTATATTTATTTCCTGGTATCACTTTATTATTATTATTATTATTATTTACTAATGTAATCTCCTTATTACTTTCATTATTAGTAGGCTCTTTATTTTTATCTTTGTTATTTTCTTCATCAAAGATACAATCTAAAACTTTTACTGTACTATCAATTTGTTCTTTTGGGGTTTTCTTATTAAAAATATAAGATATTGCAGATACTATAACTCCTATAAAACAACTAACTATTTGTAAAAAGTTTTTTTGATTTTCACTACTATTTAATATTAAATTATTACTTTCATTTAAAGCTTTATCTACTCCTGAAATTGCAACAGTTAAATTTTTTAATATATTAATTTGAAGATCATTAAGTTCTAAAATAGCTTTTTCTTGCTCTTTCGTTATAACTCCATTACTTTCCTTACGACTTAATTCATAAGATAAATTTTTATATTTTTCAACAGATTTCTTTAACTCAATCTTTGCATTAATATCTATCTTACCATTGTTATATAAATTATCTAGCTTTGTATTAACTGTTATTATTTCATCCTCAAATTTATATTTATATTCATCTTTACCAGTAGCAATCCAAAGTTTTTCTGAATGCGCCATTTTAATAACTTCATCTTTTAAATCATTTAATATTTTTATGTCATTTTTCATTTCATTATTTTCATTTATTTTATTATTTAAGGAATCATAAAAAAAGTAAATTAAACTATTAAATATTAGAACTAGGATAACTGTTATAATTACTACTAATTTTCTTTTTTTATTAATCATATTAACCTTCCCCCATTAAATTTATATTATTATATGAGTTTCATTTAACTTATGTTAATAAACTTTTATAATATAAATTTTTCTCTTGTATATACTATTTTTATATTAAACTGGAGGTTTTGTTTATGTTTAAGTCATTATTTGCAAAATTAAATTTAAATACAAAATCAATGATTAAATATGGGTCTATTGCTAATTTAACATTATTTTCTATTGCAATTCTTTTTGGTGTAGAAAATATTATGTTAATATTCCCAATAACATTAATATCAATAGCCTTATCTTTTGAAAACTTAACTGTAAAACCTTTAACTAAAATTATTAGATTATTGTTTTCTATTACAATAATAGTAACTATATCAACTATAGCTTCTATTTTTTCTCACATTGGAATTATAATAAATTTCATTGCAATATTTTCTATTGCATATTTTTTAACAGTGCGATATAACCCCAAAATATATAAACCTTTTATGATGATATATATTTTTGCTCAAGCATCATCAATTCACTCATTTAATGAGTATTTTATAAAAATATTAACTATATTTTTAGGAGTTTTTATAGCAATTTCTTTCTCACTAATTACTTCTTTATTATTTAAGAAAAATATTTTAAAGGATATTATTTATCATCCTTTTATGCTTTTAAGTGAACAATTAAATAATTTAAGTAAAAATAAATTTGATAATACTATTTATTTAAACTTTTCTAAAGAAATGAGAAGTTTAAGTTATACTATTTATAAAACAAGATACAAAAAATTTTTAACTACTAATATTGGAAAACTTTATTTTGATATGTATTTAATACTTGGAAAACTTAATATACTTTTGAAAGATTATTATAAAAATTCTAATAATGTTACTTTAGAAGATAGATTATTTTTTAAAGAATTAAAAGTCTTATTAGATTCTTTTTTAAAATCTATAGACAATAAAGATTCATTTTATTTGTGCATACAAACATTAAATAAGTTTATAGTAAAATATGAATACAAAAACATTTATAATAACATACTATCTACACTAAAAACATTAAATTTAACTTTAATTAAACTCTTTAACGTAAACTTTAAAGAAAGAAATAATATATATAAAGAATGGGAAAGATCTGATTTAGATAAATTTAAAACATATCTTAAATCTAATTTTAAATTTGGCTCAATAAGATTTAATTTTGCCCTTAGAATATCAATTTGTTTAACTCTTACTTTATATATAGGCAATATGTATTCAATTTATAAATTTATTTGGGTATCAATTACTATAATGTCAGTTATGCAACCATATTATGAAGAAACAATATCAAAAGGTAAAGAAAGGCTTATAGGAAACTTTTTTGGAATATCAATTATAATAATACTTTTGACTATTTTTAATAACAATATTATTACAATAATAACTTTAATCGTATGTCTATACTTAACATACGGATTTAAAGAATATTATAAATTATCAACATTTACTGCTATTTGTTCAATATGTGTTTCATCATTAAATACAAATCTTAATGTTATAACAATAAACAGAATTATATTTATATTGTTTGGAATATTAATAGTTCTTATTGCTAATAAATTTTTATTTCCTTACAAGCTTGAAGATGGAATAAAACAATTATTAACTAAACTACTAAATTATCACTATATATTATCAAAATCTTATATGGATAAAAATTTAAATATAACTGTTGATATAATATTACTTTCTTCATTAACATTAAACAAGTTATTTATTAGAAATATTGAGTTTAAAAATGAAGAAATAACTAGATTAATAGAATATACAAATAAAAGCATAATTTTAAATGGTTATGACTTTTTGTTTTTAAAATAACTTATATATATTATTAAAACTTTTGCCTTAATTAAATAAATACTTTTAATATAAAAAACGGAGCATAAAACGCTCCGTTAAAACTTACTCTTCTATTTTATTACCTTTTTTATTTAAATTTCTAATCCACTTTTCAGCAATTTTTTCTTCATGTTTTTTAAAATGCTCATATTTTTTAACTTCTTTTAATGCATGTTTTAATTTTTTATCTAATTCTTTTTCGTTTAAATCATAATCTCTGTAAGCTGAATAAATCTCCCTTAAAGCTTTCATTGCAGCTTTTTTATCTTTTTCTCCCTTTAAATTATCTAAAAGTTTCTTTAACTCTTTCTTTTTACTTGATAATTCTAAATTTTTCCCTTCTTCTGCAATAGCTAATAACATTTCTAACTTTTCCTTAGTATGCTTAATAGTTACATCTTCAAATGTATCTTCTATACCAAATTCTTTTAAAAACTTTTCAAAATCTTTTAAATTATCTTCTCCTGATAATATTTCTTCAATTTCTATATCTGTAATTTCTATCATGATATAGCCTCCCTTATCTATACTAAGATAAATACTAAAAATTTAATTAACAAAATATCCTTTTAAATACTTAGTAATTATCTCAATTTACTATATATTTTACTCTTATTAAAATATATAAATGTGATTTGAATCACATTTTTCTTTAATGTTAATTAAATTATGTAACATTAAATATTAAATTTTTAAACAAATATCTACTTCTTTAAATCTCTATGTATTTTTAAAATAAATATCTATAAATATTAAAATTAGCCCTCATTACTTTTAAAGATAAAAGAGCTAATTTTATATGAACTATCTTCTATTTCTTCTATTAGAATTTTTATTATTCATATTATAATTATTTGAAGAATTATTCATGTTATTCATAAACATTTCCATCATATTTCTAATTTGTTCTTCATTTATATTATTAAAATTTCCCATACCATTCATATTAGGCATGTTATTTCTACCTAAATTTCCTCTATTATTTCTGTTATTTTGATTTCTCATATTACCCATATTGTTCATATTAGGCATACCATTCATATTTCCCATTCCATTCATTAACATACTCATTAATGGATTTTGACCTTGCATATTCATTCCATTTCCCATTTGTTGCATTCCATTAATTAATTGATTCATCATAGGATTCATTCCCATAGGTCCACCCATTTGTCTACCCATTGGATTTCCACCCATTCCTCCAAATAACATATTTAATAATGGATTTCCTCCAAAGCCTCCCATCTGATTACCCATTCCAAATAACATATTTAACAATGGATTCATATAAAATTCACCTTTCTAATATTACTTCTCATTACATTATATTTTATATATATAAAAGTGACACAAAAAAGCTTATACCATATTGGTATAAGCTTTTTAATAAACAAATTATAATTATGCTAATTCTAATGCTATTTTCATCATTTCTGTAAATGAAGTTTGTCTTTCTTCTGCTGTTGTTACTTCACCAGTGAAAGGACAATCTGAAATAGTTAATATACATAAAGCATTAACTCCAGCTCTTGCTGCATTCATATAAAGACCAGCTGATTCCATCTCTACTGCTAGAACGCCCATCTTTTGCCACTTTCTTAATCCTTCTAATCCTTCATCACCATAGAAAACATCACTTGATAATATATTTCCTACTTTAACATCAATATTTAAATTTCTTGCAGTATTAACTGCTTTTTCAACTAATTCATAACTTGCAGTTGGTGCAAATGTTCCTGGTAAGTTGTATTGACTTGCATAATTTGAATCAGTACATGATCCTATTCCAACTACTATATCACGAGTTTTTAAATCTTCATTTATAGCTCCTGCTGAACCTATTCTTATAAGATTTTTAACTCCATAGAAATGTATTAATTCATAACTATAAATTCCTATTGAAGGAATTCCCATTCCAGTTCCTTGAACTGAAATTCTTTTTCCTTTATATGTTCCAGTATATCCAAGCATTCCTCTTACTGTATTATATTGAACAGGGTTTTCTAAGAAAGTTTCTGCTATATATTTAGCTCTTAGTGGATCCCCTGGTAAAAGCACTGTTTCTGCTATATCTCCTAATTTTGCTCCATTATGTGGTGTTGGTACATTTTGTGTCATAAACCATTCCTCCTTTTGCTTTTAAAAATATTATATCATATAATAGCATTTTTTGAAAACCTTTTCCTTATTTTTTTCTTAAAATTTTATTTAATATAAAATATTTCTATAAATTTTAACTTTCTTCAAGAACTAAATCAATGCTATTTTCAGTTACTTCTTTATTATTTATAATATTTCTTTCTAAATCCACATCTTCTAATTTAACTAATTTTGTTTTATATTTAATTTTATATGAAATCCATAAAATTAAAAATAATGGTATTCCTATATAAGATGATATTAACCCCATCCATTCTATTCCTTCTGGTTTAATGTATACAAAACCTTGTCCAATAACAACTACTGCACAAAGTACTAATGCTATTATCGGTCCAATTGGAAATATACTTGCTTTATAAGGTAACTTATTTATATTTTTTCCTTGTTTTACATATGCTTTTCTAAATCTATAATGACATAATGCTATACCAAGCCAAGCTATAAAGCCTGCAAGTCCTGATGCAGCAACAAGCCAAACATAAACTGTACTTTCTGCATAAAATCCTGTTAAAAAACATGCTGATGCTATTATTGTAGTTAAAATAACAGAGTTAACAGGAACCCCTTTTTTGTTAACTTTTGAAAAAACCTTTGGTGCCATATTTTCTTTAGCCATTGAATAAAGCATTCTACTTGATGCATACATTCCTGAATTACCAGCTGACAAAACAGAAGTTAATATTACTGCATTCATTAAAGATGCCGCACCTGCTATTCCAACCTTTTCAAAAACCATAGTAAAAGGACTTGTATTTACTCCAGCTTGTACTGATGGAATTATTAACCCTATAACAATTATAGTTCCTATATAAAATATTAAAATTCTCCAAAATATTGTATGTACTGCTTTCGGTATTGTTTTTTCAGGATTTTCTGATTCTCCCGCAGCAATACCTATAAGTTCAGTTCCTTGAAATGAAAATCCAGCTATTAAAAATATTGAAAATATTGATTTAAATCCTCCAACAAAAGGTCCTCCATTTGAAAATATATTTTTAAAACCTAAACTATCACCCTTCATTATTCCAAATATCATAAGTGTACCAATTACTATAAATACAATTACTGTAATAACCTTTATACTTGCAAACCAAAACTCTGATTCACCATAAGCTTTAGATGATAATAAATTTAATCCTACTATTAAAACTAAAAAAATAATACTCCAAACTATTGCGGGAACATTTGGAAACCAATATTTCATTACAAGTGAACCTGCAACCATTTCTGTCGCTATAGTTATAGCCCAATTGTACCAATAATTCCATCCTAATGCAAAGCCTAATGCAGGATCTATAAATTTTGTAGCATACACTCCAAAAGATCCTGAAACAGGCATATAAGTAGCCATTTCCCCTAAACTTGTTATTAAAAAATATACCATTATCCCTATTAGACCATAAGCTACTATAGAACCTCCAATTCCTGCAACATGTATACTATCTCCCATTGCAAGAAATATTCCAGTTCCTATAGAACCACCTAATGCAATCATGTTTAAATGCCTTGCCTTTAACCCTCTCTTTAGCTCATTACTTTCTGTCTCATTCATGTCTATTTCCTCCTTAGCTTAGTATAAAAATAAAACCCTGAGGAAAAACTTCACTCAGGGTAAATAAGTTCATTTCAATATAATATACTAAACTAATTATGCCTTTGAATGATAGCCCTCCACAAAATAAATTTGTGACAGTCTTATACATATTCTGCACAAAACCAGCATATAATCTTAAAGCATCAATTATACACTTCGGCAAATTTTCCTTTCATATTAAATCATAGTGCTTACCTCATTAATATTACTATTAAAATTTGCGCCTCTACCTCAAAATTTAAATTTATACATTTTTCATTAGTTATTATGCACCTTATTTTTTATAATTTCAACAAATCATATTACTTATTATTACTTTATTTACAATTATTATTATTTATTAATATTTTTAATTTCTTACAGCTATTAAAAATTTTGTTTTTATTCCTTCTTTTGTAAACATTTCTTCATGTTCTGTTACTACGTTTCCTTCGAAACCACTATTATGTAAATCATAAGTTATATATTTTATATCAAATCCACTTTCTTTAAAGTATTCTAAAGATTCTTCAAATAATTCATCATCATCTGTCTTAAACCAAATTTCTCCATCTCTTGAAAGAAATTTTTTGTAACTATCTAATTGTCTAGTGTGAGTAAGTCTTCTTTTCTTATGTCTTTCTTTAGGCCAAGGGTTGCAAAAATTAATGTATATTCTATTAATTTCATCATCTTCTCCAAGCATATCATTTATTAATGCTATTTCTTGTGCCATAAGCTTAACATTATTTATTTCCATACCTTTTTCTTTAAACGCTTCTTCTATATTTCTTTTTGCAAGCACTAAAACTTCGTCTTTTATATCTATAGCTAAATAATTTATATTAGGATTTTCTGATGCATGAACAGCCATAAATGTTCCTTTTCCACATCCTAATTCTAAATATAAAGGTTGTTCTTCTTTAAATGATTTATTCCATTTTCCTTTAAGTTCTTTTGTATCTACTATAAAAAAGTCACATGCTTCAAGCTCAGGTCTAGCCCAAGGTTTTCTTCTCATTCTCATTATATGTTCACTCCATCTTTATAAAGTTTCATTCCTATTATACATAGTTTAAATACTATTAACAACAAAAATTAGGATAGAACTTTTTGTTCCATCCTAATTAAATTTCACAAAATTTATTTTTTAATAAGATTTTTAATATTATTTAATGCCTTATAATCATATAAATGCTTACTGTTTGGGAATGCATTTAATAATCTTCTATTAATTTTAGCTTCTCTTTTAAGTTCTTTTATTCTATTACTTAAATCTAATAATTTATCATATTCCTTATTAGTTCTTCTATTTTGAATTTCAATTTTTAATTTATTTATTTCACTCTCACTAAACTTTTCAAATTGAATACCTAATTTATTTAATTCAACTTTAATATCTTTAACCTTTACTAAATGTTCCTTTAAGTGTAATAAGTGTGTAACTGTAAAAATTAAATCAATAATAAATATTATAGATATAATACCTGATAACGAATAAACAATACTTGAAGAAAGTGATGTAAGAATATCTTTTATAGATGGCTGTAATACTTCTATAATAAATACTGAAAGAAGTCCAAAGAACGTGGAATTTAAAAGACATACTCTTCCATTTATATTAAACTTGTGTTTTGAATAATCCCACCATTTCATATTAAATAATTTTTCTAATATATATGAAGTTATATATTCTAATATAGATGCTAATATCATACCACCAAAAAATACAAATAAAACATTATCCTTTAATCCATCAAGTACTGATAAAACTATAATTGCTCCAAATCCATATATAGGACATACTGGTCCATAAAGAAATCCTCTATAAGTAAATTTTTTATCAATTATAAAACAGTATATAGTCTCACTTAGCCACCCTAAAAAACTATATATTGTAAAATAAAGAATTAATTCTCTCAAAAAAAGCCACCTCCAATTATATATTATTATATACCTTTAGAGATGACTTTGATTTAATAAATTGTTAAATTTAATCTTTATTCCAATAATCTATAATACTATCTTTTAACTTTTTAAATTGCTCTCCATAACGTTTTGATTTCATATTAGGAAAAGCTTTTATTAATCTATTTTGAGTACTTGACCTTAATTGCATCTTTTTAAAATAATTATATGTATCTTCAAATTTACTTTTAATTCCCTTTATATCACTAGTCTTTTTAAGTAAATTTACAATTTTATCAAATTCTAAATCATTTAACTTATCCATTGAAATTCCAAGTCCCTTAAGCTCAATATTAATTTGAGTTATTTTTTTAAGCATTTCATTCATATCAACTAATGACGTTACTGTTGCTATTATATCAATTATAAATATTATAATAATTACGATTGCTGAAATTAATGCATATTTTGTAGGAATTAAACTTATTTTTGATATTATAAAAGGATGTAATACCTTTACTAAAAATACTGATAATACACCAAATAAAAGTGAATTCAAGACGCATATACGTCCTTTATAATTAAATTTATAATTTGAGTAATCCCACCATTTTAAATCAAATGCATTTTCTAAAATAACAGCTGTTATATATTCTATCGCTGTAGTTATTATAACTGCCATTATAAATAACAATAATATATTGTAACTAAATCTATCTAATAATCCAATAACTAATAATGATCCAAAACCATATACAGGACAGACAGGTCCATTTAGAAAGCCCCTATTTACCCAAACCCTGTCTATAGCTGCACAATATACACATTCACATATCCAACCTAGTATACTATAAACAGTAAAATATAAAATTAAATGTACCATAACCTTTAGTCAATCTCCTCCTATATTATATATTTCAAATAATTGTGTTAAATTTGTATAAATAATCTATTATAAATATACACTTTTTATTATTATAATTCAAACTAATTAATTCTATTTAAATTAATTATTAAAAATATCATAATAAATATAAATAAATTTTTATTTTGTATAATTAAATACATAAAAAAAGAGGGAAATATTCCCCCTTAAATTATTCTTCTAATATAGCTACTCCTAAAGCTCCTGGTCCTGTATGTATTCCCATAGCAGCACCTATTTCTTCTAGTGATATATTTGTTATGTTTTTGTGTCCTTTTATATCATCAAAAAATTTTTTTGCATCTTCATCAGCATCAGCTGATAGTACCCATATTTTGCATTTTCCTTTATCTAAATAGCTATTTACAATATCTTTCATTTTTGATAAAGCTTTTTTTCTACCTCTTGCTTTTGCGTAATTATATAATTCGCCTTCATCATTTGATGATACAATAGGTTTTAAATGAAGCATTTCACCTATAGTTCCTGCAACTTTTCCAATTCTTCCACCTTTAGTTAAAAACTCTAATGTTTGAAATGTTATGAAACCATGTGTTCTTTTTCTTATATCTTCAAGTGAATTTAATATTTCTTCAAGAGGCTTGTCTTCTTTTATCATTTTAGAAATTTCTAAAGCTATAACACCTTGAGGATATCCTAAAGTTCTTGTATCAAAAAAGTGAAAGTTTATATCATCATATTCTTCAGTAACTAATCTTATACCGTTGTATGTTCCTGATAATTTACTAGAAACAGTTACCACAATTATATCTGTAACACCTGATCCTTTTAACTCATCTATAACTTCTTCTATATTCTTTAAATCAGGAAGAGATGTTGTTGGTATTTCATCATTTTCTTTTAACCTTTTATAAAGTTCTTTTGAAGTTAATGTAATTTTATCTAAGTATTCTTTTTCTTTATATATTATTCTTAATGGTACCATTTTTATATTATTTTCTTCTAAAGTCCTTAAACTTAAATCTGAACTACTATCTGTTAATAAAGCAATCTTTCTCAATCCCATTCCTCCTCTTTTGTTATTTAAAATTTTATCATATTATTAACACTTTAGCAACATTTTAAAGAGGTTTTTGTTATTTTTTGTCTTATTTTTATATAAAAAAATAGGCTGATTAAATAAATTCAGCCTATTTTATTAATTTTTTTAAAACATTTTTAAGATTATTACTTATATCTTTAAAACTTCCTTTTAAATATATATCAGAATCTTCTATGTTTATTCCATTTTTAGATACAATGCTCATATATACATCATCATTCATAAATAAATGATTGTGCGTTCCAATTTTAACTTCATTAAACTCTACTTTTCCACTTGAGTAAATAAATAATTCATCACCTTCTAAACCATAATTACTCTCACCTATATTTTCTATATCTAAATTACCGTTACAAACTAACAAATATGAATCATGCCAATCTGCATTTAAAAAATCTCTATTTAACTTTATTAAAATAGCAGAATAATCTTTAAATTCACTCTTTGCTTCTTCTATAGATTTGAAATATTTTATTTTATATTTCTCATCCTTTTCATAACCTTCATTTATTAATACAACCTTCATTTTTCTTCCGAATATATTATGATTTTCTAATTTGTTTATTAATTCATTTAAATTACTTACACTTATATCTCCTTTTTTAAGAATTAAATTTAAACTCTTTGTTTTTTCATTTTTCTTATTTAGGTTAATTCCGTTTTTTAATAAACTTGGTAATTTAACATTATTGTCAAGTCCATAGAAATTATATGATACATTTTCAATAGAACCACTTAAATCTTCTACTGAAAATTTATGTCCACCTAAAATATTAAACATACCTATTTTTTTATTATCTAAAACATTAAAGAAATCTTTTCCTTTTAATTCCTCATCTTCTATTTTTACAATACTATTTTTACTGCTCTTTAAATTACCTAAAGTTACTGTTGCATTAATGTTAAACTCATTATTTCCCTCATTATATACTTTCACATAATATTTATAATTATCATTACTTAATCTAACATTTTTATTTACATATGATATATTTTTAAAATTATCATCACTTAATATATCTTTAATATCATTACCAGTAAAATAAGCACCTTGTCCTACCTTTATATTTTTATATTTTTGTTTATTTATTAAATAATATTCACCTATACTAAGTGCAGACATTGTAGCACCTTTTAATGCTTCATTATTATTTTCATCATTATTTAATTTGCTCGTATTAACTATATAAGAATAAGTAGCCAAACCTATTATAACTAATGCTGTTAAGGTAAGCAAAACAACTACCAATGCTGAACCTCGTTTTTTCATTTAATTCACACATCCCTATTAATAACTTATTTAATAGTTTTATTATATTAATTAATATTAACCTCAATTATTCTTTCATTTGATTTATTTACTGAAAAATTATACTCTCTTGATATACCTTTTTTTGTATATTGTAAATAAAAATAATACGTTCCTTTATTCTCATTTACATTAAATTTAGTTACATTATCACATATTTTTCTATAAGATACTATGTTTCCAATAATATTAACTGACCCATTTAAAATATTATCAGGATCTAATTTATATTCTACATCTTTTGAATTTACTTGTATCATATAAAAAGTTCTTACTCCTTCTTTTTCAAAAGAAATTAATATATTATCAATATTACTCTTTTTATTCTTAATAACTAAATATGCCTCTTTTAACTCATATCTACTATTTTTAAATTCATTATTGAAATTATTATTTTGTTTATCTAAATCTGATAAAGTCCATCCTCTTGATGTATTATCATCATAAAATAATTTTATATAATCTCTATCTTCTTTTATAGAATTCTTTATAACCTGATAAAAGTTTCTATATTCATTTTCAATATCAGCATTTATTTTTGTAGTTTCAGCTCTCTTTATTCCAGTTATATAAATTCCAAAAATAGCAATTAAAATCACACACATTATAGACATGACTGCTATTAATTCAACTAAAGTAAATCCTTTTTTCTTCATATAGAGAACCTCTTTTCTAAAGTTTATTTTTTAATAACTACTCCTTCATTTATAGGTCTTACTATTAGTTGTTCACTTAAAGATTGTACCCCTTTTGTTTTTAAATTTATTACTTCAGCATTTGGCTTCTTTTCACCACTATCGTAATAATAATATTGATACTTATTAAGTATAATTACTGATATTGTTATAAAGTATAACCCTTTATTTTCTTCTGATGAAGTTGTATCAATATAAACTATATATTTAATAGGATCATCTTCACTATTTATAGAAGTATACGTATTATTAACTGGCTTTATAATTCCATCCCGAATATCACCTGTTAACATACATTGAATAGAGTAAATATCATTTATTTCAAATTTGACCTCTTTATTTAATAAATAATCTTTAAAAAAATTGTTATTTTCATTATATAAAACATCTCTTACACCTTGTATTACAGTTGTTGCTTTTATTGAATTATTAGTTGAATTTTCACTTTTAATTGCACTCATTATAAGTCCACTCACTGCAATAAAAAGAATTATAAATATTGAAAGTGCTGCTACAACTTCAACAAGGCTTATTCCTCTTTTTTTAATTGAAATAATTTTTTTTACCGTATGTTCCTTTATTAAAATCATACTTCTCATTCTCCTTATAATTTAAATTATAATATTCTATTTGAATAGTCCCTTGAAGTATGTTATTTTCTTTTTTATTTGAATCTAACTTGTTAATTTGTAAGCTATCTATATTTATTTTTCTTTTATTTGTTTCAATCTTATTAATAAAACTTATTATATTTTCAAAACTTCCATTTACAGTTAATGTTGCACTATGTACTATTACATCATCTTTATTTAATTTTATTTCATTGTTTGAATTATCATCATTTATTAAATTAAATTCCTTTTCACTATTTGATTTATCCTTTGAATTCTCTTTATCATTTAATACTGTATATTTTTTTTCAAAATTTATATTAATAATCTTTATATCTGTTACTCCAGCTATAATTGTTAAATCTTTAAGAATATCTGCTTGTTTCTCTGTTTTAGGAAGTTTTTTTAAAATTTTATTGTAATTATATGTAACATCATTTAACTTAATTCTAAGTTTATCTTGTTTAGTTATTCCATAAAGAGCATCTGATTTTTGATTATTAAGATTTAATATTTCAGCTTCTAAATTTTTATTTTTGTTATCTAAAGGTTTTATTACTAATTCTTCAATTATTAAAAAACTAAATATTAATATGCTTATAAATAAAAGTAACTTTTCTTTTCTACTTAATTCTTTTAAATGTTTTATAAACTTATATTCCCCTTTACTTTTCTTCATATGTTTTTACTCCTTCTGTTGAAATAGTAAATCTAACCTTTTTTATTACCTTTGGTTTCTTATCTTCTTTCTTTTCTACCTTCTTATCTTTATCATTATTTTTATCATTATTAATATTTCCAACTTTATCTTTATCGTTATAATCATTAATTTCTATATCTTCAGTTGATATAAGTCTTGAATCCTTATATAATTTGCTCATTTGAAGATTTGCTAAAAATATAGTTATATCTTCATCACTATTTGCAATTCCTACCATATTTATTCCATCTTCTTTAAAAGTTATACTTTCTAAAGATACATTTTGAGGAAAGTATTTTTTTAGATTATTTAAATATTCCCATGCTGAAACATTTCTATCTATGTTTTTTACTTTGTTTATAAATGCTTCTTTATTTTTTATATCATTGGATATATTGTTATAATTACTACCTTGTTCTTTATAATTTTTAATTTCTGACTTTAAAAGTTCACTATTTCTTTCTAAAGATTTATTATTATAATATATAACTCCTGCATTTATAAATAATAAAATTATAATTATTAAATAAACAGCTATTAGTACTTTTCCTATACATTTTTTCTTATGTTTTTCTATACTTTTTGGATTAAGATTTAATTGTTTTCTCATTTTAATTTCTCCTTAAAAATAATCCATAAAGAGGTAAATATCTTCCAAACTCTTTATCTGTATTTTTAACTTCAAGACCTAGGTCTTCTGTACTTCTTATTAATTTACTTTTTATTAAAAAGTAATCTTCTATATATTTTATAGCTGTATTATTTAATTCCAAACTAGATAATATAACTATCTCATTAACTTTGTTATATCCCTTACCTGAATTATAAAATTTAATTGTTTTATCTACTATAGATAATAAATTATCTACCGAATCCTTTATTTTTGGATATTTATTAAATGTATCTATTAATTCAAATGATTTTATATCTATTCTTTTTGATTTATTTTTATTTGAATAACTCTTATATGTAACTGTATTTTCTAAATCATTATTTCTTCTATATTCTCTTATAATATTTTGGAATCCAAATGGTATATTTCTCTCTAAATTCATAACTCCATCATTTGCTATAGAAACAATACTAAAACTATAACCTAAATAAAATAATGCTACAGTTTTTCCTCTATATTCTAATGTACTATTTAATAAAACCTTATTTATTGAATTTGTTAATACATCTATTATTTCTAACTTTTTATTTAAAGCTTTGCTTAATTCTACATAACTATTAATTTTATCTTTTATACATGCAGCAACTAATATATCTACTTTAGGATTATTTATTCCTTTTTCTTTTCTTATTACTTCATAATCTATATAATAATTTTCGTCATTTTGAACTAATTCCTTAACTTCGTATTCAACTGCTTCCCTTAAATTCTCACTATTCATCTTTGGTAATTGAATATGTCTAGTTACAACATCACTTCCAAATATAACAAAAGATAATTTATCTTCATTTATGTCATTTTCTAAAAAATATTTTAATAATATTTCTGATAACCCAACTACATCTTTTATTGTTCCTTCTATACACATTCCTTCTTCTATTGGTATAGAATCATATAATTTTATTTTCTTTTTATTTCCAATCAAAATATCTATAAACTCATCTTTAATAGTTAAAATAATACTATCTTTGCTTCCTAGTCTAAACATTCTTATCCTCCTATATAAATGTATTTAAATATACATTTAATATATCAATCCCCCATAATACCGAAATAAAAGTACCTAATGCAATAAAAGGTACAAATGGCATCTCCATTTTTCTTTTACCTATTATTAATAAAAATATGGCTAATATTCCACCTAAAATTATAGAAACTATCAATGTTACTCCCATTAATATAGGGCTTAAATATAGAGCAACAAAAAGATATACTTCTAAATCCCCTGCACCAAAGCCATCAAATCTTTTTGAAATTAAATATATTATTCCTACTATAATAAGAGGTATAAGTATACTAATTATTCCTTCCTTTAAAGGTTTTCCATTTATTATTTCTATTATTGAAAATGATATACCAAATAAAAATCCAACTAAAGATACACTAAAATAAACTTCTTTTGTTTTTATATCAATAGTTGAAGCTATTATAAGTATTGAAAATAAAACTATGTATTTAAATGTATTTATAGTTAATCCAAAATTTAAATACATTATTAAAAACATAAATGCTGTAATTAATTCAATTAAAGGATATATAATACTTATTTTTTCATTACAGCCTTTACACCTTCCCCTTAAAATAACCCAACTTAGAACTGGTATAAGCTCATATGCCTTAAGTTCTCTGCCACACTTTGCACAATGTGATGGTGGATATGCAATATTTTCTTCTCTTGGTATTCTATAAATACAAACATTAAAGAAACTACCAAATACTAATCCAAATATAAAAAATATTAAACCTATCATTTAAACTCCTTTATATAAATTTTTTATATTTTAATAATTGTCCACTTTTTTAAATTTTAAAACATTAATCTTAAATAACTATTTTATTAACTTTAATAACTTTATATCTATATTCTTTTTAATTATTGTTTTGTTGTTTAGTATTTTCATCTTTTATAGGAATTCCGCTCCAGTTATTCAAACACCCATTTTTATCTAATACAATTTTATTAGTGTCAGCATTAATTACTTGTTTCAATAATCCTATGTAATATGCATTTGAAAGTTTCTTTTCTGCTTTTTTTCCTTCTTCTTTGCTTATATAATTTTTTTCTTCCAGTATTGTTATAACTGATTTAGCCCCATTATTACAATCATTTTGAAATAAGTTCATGTTATCAAAAATTATATTTTTCTTTTCCGTATCTCCTTGAACACTTCCATCTTCAGGAATGATGATTCCTTCATTATATGCTCTCTCTGCTGCATCATATAAATTTTTTGCTTCTGTTTGTATTGCAACTTTTTTTGATTTATCTACATATTGTATTACTCTTGGAACTGCTATTATCGAAATTACTGCAAGTATAGCAATTACTGCAATAACCTCAATAAGTGTAAATCCTTTTTTCCTCATAAAATCACTCACTTTAAAATTTAATTCATTAAAAGGCTGTCAAAGCAGCCTTTTAATTTTTATATTAATTTATTTTTATTTATGACCTTGTCCTTGAGTAACAGAACTTGAATCTACTTCATTAGATGATTTAGGTAATTCTGCTAAATTATCTCCATTAAGTTTTATATCATTTAAATTTGCATTCATTATAGTTTTTAAATCTTTTAATTTAATATTTTGTATATTTTTAAATTTATTAGTATTTACATTGCTTAATAAATTATTTGATGTTAATTCCGTTATAGCAGTCTTAACATCCATATCATTAAATTTGGTAGAATCTATTATGTCTTTTAATCTTCCATCATTATATGCAGCTTCCGCAGCATTATATATAGTTGCTGCTTCTGTTTGTATTGCAACTTTCTTTGACTTTTCAACATATGATATTACTCTTGGAACTGCGATTACTGCAAGCACTGCAAGTATAGCAATTACTGCTATAAGCTCAATAAGTGTAAATCCTTTTTTCTTTTTCTTCATAAGTTTATTCATAACTTATTCCTCCTTAAAATATTGTTTTATTTAAAGCAATAAAGCTTAATATCTCTTAATACTAACTTATTTGTACTGTGTCATACATTGAGAACATAGGTAATAATAATGATATAACAATAAATCCAACTAATATTGCTAATACTACAATCATTACTGGCTCAACTAAATTTGTTAATTTTTCTAATGCAAAATTTGATTCAGAATCATAAAATTGAGAAGCTTTCTCCAATATTTCTTCAACACTTCCTGATTCTTCACCAACCTTTATAGATTGAATAAGCATCTTAGGAAATGTATTACTAATTTCTAGACTTTCTGCAATACTAGATCCCTCATTTATTAAATCTTTACTATTGATTAATTTTTTCTTTAAATACTCATTTCCTATAACATCTGAACATATCTCTATACATCTAACTACACTTATTCCACCACCAAATAATATAGAAAAAGTTCTCGCAAATCTTGCTGTATAAATTTGCATAGTCATATTTTTTATAAATTTAAATTTTACTATAAATCTATCTCTAAACATTTTATACGCTTTATTCTTATTTAAAATATTATTTTTAATTATTAAAAACAACAACACTACCAAAATTATATAAATCCAATTTTTTTTCATAAAATTACTAATCCACACAACTATTTGTGTTGGTATTGGTAAGCTTATATTTGCTGACAACAAGTTTTTCACAAATATAGGAACTACAAAAGTAACAAGTACTAAAACTATAAGTATTGAAAATGCAAATAAAAATTTAGGATATATAAGTGCATTTTTTATTTTCTTTTCTTGTTTATATTGATTATCATAGTAATCTGCAAGACTTTTCATTATTTCATCTATCTTCCCTGTTTCTTCACCGACTTCTATCATATATACAAATAAATTTGGTAAATCTTTATGCTTTTTAAAAGCTTCAGATAACAGCTTACCCTTGCCCACTTCATCATAAACATTTCTAAGTATACTTTTTAGCTTCTTATTTTCAATTTGGTCTTTCACTATTTCTAGACTCTGAATTATTGTTATTCCTGATGATAATGCAAAATACATTTCTCTACAAAATATAGAAATATCTTTCTTAGGTATTTTTTTTAACATATCAAAATCTATATTTAAAGACTGTCTTCCTGTATCATATTTAGTTAAATAAAATCCTTTTTGCTTTAAAATTTTTCTTAACTCATCAACATTATTTAATTCTATTTTCCCTTTTAATAGCTTACCATTAAGGTCTTTTGCTTCATATTTGTATAAAGGCATAATTATTTTACTCCTTTATTCTTTTATTAAAGTTATTCTCATTAATTCATTCATGCTACTTGTACCATTTTTTACAATATCTACTCCACTTTCAAATAAAGTTTTCATTCCACTTTTTTTAGCTTCGTCTCTAATTTCATAAAAATTTCCCTTATTAGCTATAAGTTCTCTTATATTTTGATTTATTTCCATTATTTCAAATATTCCAATTCGCCCTTTATAACCTGTCCCAGAACATTTTACACATCCAACTGGTTTATAAAGTTTTAAATTCTCATCCTTACTTACACCTAAAAGTTCTTTTTCATAATTATTTGCTATATATTCTTTTTTGCAATTATTACATAATCTTCTCATTAACCTTTGTGCTATTACTCCAGTTAAAGATGCAGCAATTAAATAAGGTGGAACATTCATATCCATAAGCCTTACAATAGCTGCTGGCGCATCATTAGTATGCAAAGTGCTTAACACACTATGACCAGTTATTGCAGCTCTTATAGCCATAGTAGCTGTTTCTTCATCTCTTATTTCTCCAACCATTATAACATCAGGGTCTTGTCTAAGAATTGACCTTAATCCTGAATTAAATGTAAGTCCAGCTTTATTATTAACATTAACCTGAACTATCCCGTCCATTGTATATTCAACAGGATCTTCTAAAGTTATAACATTATTTTCTTCTGTTTTTAAATCCTTTAATATTGAATATAATGTTGATGTTTTTCCACATCCGGTAGGACCAGTAACTAAAAACATCCCATATGGATTTGAAGTAATTTTATTAACTAAATTTATGTCATCTACAGTTAATCCTAAATTTTCTTTAGTAAATTCAAAAGATCTTTTATCTAATATTCTAATTACTAGATTTTCTCCATTTACTGATGGCAAAATAGATACTCTTAAATCTATATCTCTTTTATCAATATTTATAACTATTTTTCCATCTTGAGGAATTCTTCTTTCAGCAATATCCATTCCACTTAGCAATTTTATTCTAGTAACCATTGAATTTAATGGTTCTTTTGGAGCTTCAAATTGTTTTCTAAGTTTTCCATCTATTCTATATCTTATGATTATTTTATTTTTTTGTGGTTCTATATGTATATCACTTACATCATTTCTAATTGCATTTTCTATTATTCTATCTATAAGTCTAACAGAAGGAGATTTATTATCCTCATCAATTGAAACACTTTCCTTTATTTCTTCAGCTTCTTTTTCGTTTAATTTTGCTTCGGCTTTTGACATGTAATCTTTTGAATAATATTTTGCAATAGCTTCTGATATTTCTTCTTCCATAGCTATTCCAATTTCAATCTTATATCCAGATGATAATTCTACATCTTCTTCAGCAAATATATTAAGTGGATCAGACATTGCAACAACAAGATGATTATCTCTAAATCTTACTGGTATAAGATTATACTTTTTAGCTAAACCTTCTGATATAGTTGATACAGCATTCATATCAATATCTATAAGTTCTAAATTTATTCTAGGTATTCCAAGTTGTAATTCTAATATGTTTAATAAACTTTCTTCTGTTATATATCCAAGTTCTACAAATATACGTCCTAATCTTTTATTAGTTGTCTTTTGAATTTTTATAGCTTCTTGAACTTGATTTTCTGTTATATATCCAAGTTCTACCAAAAGGTCTCCTAATCTTTTTTTCTTATTCATTCAATCACCTTAAATTCTCTATATTACTTGACTATTATACAACATTCAATATATATATCCACTGTTTAAATTTAGAAATTTATTATTTCTTTTTTATATATTTACACTTTATTAACATTCAAAAAATAAGGTGAAAAACTTAAGTTTTTCACCTTTATTTAATATATTTATTTTTAGTGAGCTAATATTTCTATACCATCTTCTGTTACTAAAATCATGTGTTCCCATTGAGCTGATAAAGAACCATCTTCTGTTATTGCAGTCCAATCATTATCAGCATCAACAAAAACTTCATATCTACCTTCATTTATCATTGGTTCTATTGTGAAAGTCATCCCTGGAACTAATACCATTCCTTCTCCTTTTCTACCTACATGAGCTACAAAAGGATCTTCATGGAACTGTAATCCTACTCCATGGCCACCAAATTCTCTAACTACTGAATATCCATTTTTTTCAGCATGCTCTTGTACAGCAGCACCAATATCCCCTAAAAATCCCCATGGTTTAACTGCTTCTATTCCTTTTTGTAAACACTCTTTTGAAACTTCAACTAATCTTTTTGCTTCATCAGATACTTCACCTATCATATACATTCTTGATGCATCTGAAAAATATCCATCTTTTATAGTTGAAACATCTACATTTATTATATCTCCTGATTTTAATATTATATTTTCATCTGGAATTCCATGGCATACTTCTTCATTAATTGATGTACAGACACTCTTTGGGAAACCTCCGTAATTAAGTGGAGCTGGAATAGCTCCTTGGCTTATTGTATAATCATAAACTATTTTATCAATATCAGCTGTGCTCATTCCTTCTTTTATTTTTTCTCCAACTAAATCAAGTATTTCATTGTTTATTTTAGCACTCTTTTTTATTCCCTCTATTTGTTCTTTATTTTTTATAATATCTCTAGGTGGCATTAAAAAACCTTGTCTTTTTAATGCTTCATATTTTTCATCAAATTCAGCATGACATTTTTTATATTTCTTACCGCTACCACACCAGCAATTATCATTTCTATTTATTTTCATTCTTTTACCTCTTTTCTAAATTTAAGTCTTTATTATTATATTATATCCTTTAGTATATTTTTTTTCAAAAACTAAAAAGGATGCTAAATTGCATCCTTTTTCTATTCAAATTCTCTATTATAATTTTGAGTAAAAATTGCTTCTTTATCTAGCTCTAGTTCCTCACAAGCCTGTTCAAAGCTACAACCTCTTTCATCCATATACTTTGCCACATAATTATCAACATTCGGAATTAAATTTACATCCATGAATATTCCCTCCTTTTAATACCTGAAAGTATTTTTCCCCCACAAAATAATTATATTCTAATATAAACTTTTTATTACATTATACAATATTCTTTTGTAAAAATCATCCATTTATGTATTTTATTTTTCATTAATTTTTATCCCATAATTTTTAAATCCTTTAATTAAATTATCATTGTCTTTATATAATATAGTATTAATATTAATTTTCTTTGCTGCATTTATGTTTATTTCCATATCATCAATAAATACGCACTCTTCTCCTTTTAAATTATATTTTTCTAGCAGTTTTTTATAAATTTCAAATTCAGGTTTAAGTAAATTTTCATTAAAAGAAACTATACCTCCATTAAATTCTTCTAAAAAATTATATTTTTGTTTAATTACCTCAAAAGAATTTTTATGAAAATTAGATAAATAATATATGTTATAACCTTCTCTCTTTAATATTTTTATAACCTCCATAGTTTCTTTTATTGGTAATAAAAGCTCATACCAATTTTCAAATGCTTTTCTTATGTCCTGTTCAATAGTAGGATTTCTCTTTATTATTTCATTAATAGCTTCTTCCTCAGTTATAGTTCCTCTATCTAACCTTTCCCATTCTTTGCTTTGAAAGATTTCATTAAACAATATTTTTTCTAAATCTAAATCCATTATTTTTTCTCTCAAATACCTTTTAGGATTATATTCCAATATAACATTTCCTATATCAAAAATAACATTCTTTATCATAAATATCCCCCTTAAAAATTATACTTAAGTTAAGTGTAAAATAATGTTATTATATATTCAACAAAAATTAATCTAGCTAGTATAAATATTTACACTAGCTAGATTAAACATATTATCCCTTTTAACATATTTTCTCCTTAAATTTATAATACCATCTCTTTACCGATGCTCGTTCCCCAATATTTATTCTTTTATATATTATATTTAATGGAAGTACCTTTTGATTATTAACTTCTAAAAATATTGTCTTATTATCATTTTCTTCCCATATACCTCCAATATTTTTACTTATAACTTCTCCAAGATATCCACCAAATACCATTGATAAATCTATAAGTTTATCATTATCAAAATCATTATTTTCATTTGCTTTATGAAAGGCTTCTAATATATCATCTAATAAACTTAAACTATCTTCTGAAAAATCTAGTCTTATGCCTAGTTTATTTTTTGAGAAAATTACGGCTCTAAGAGATGCTTCCTTAAAGATTCTTTCTAATCTTTCCATAATAAACACCTACTCTCTTATAGCATAAAAGGGATACTTTAAAAGACATTTCTTCTTTTTTGTATCCCTTTATACTATTGTATTCATTTTATTTTAAAAGGTTCACCTTAAATTTATTTCTCTAACTAATTAAAACTTATAAAAAGGTGATAACTAGAGCATTTAGTTATCACCTTTTTTATTAAAATATAGTTTTTTCACTTTCTTTATCAAAAATATGAAGCTTATCTAAATCTATTACAAACTTAACATTTCCTTTAGTATTTATATTATCAGCAGTTGCTGTTTTTATTACAATAGCTTTTCCTTCTTCTCCCTTTAAATATAAAAATGTTTCTGCCCCTAAATTTTCTGAAACTTCTATTTCTCCATTAAATATTGATTCTGCAGTTTCTAAATCTTCTTTTTTACAACTCATATTTTCTGGTCTTATTCCAGCTAAAACATCTTTATTTAAATTATTAGTTTCTTTTATTATTTTTGCTTTTTCTTCTGAAAGTTCCACATCAGTTCCTAACATATTTAAATAAACCTTTCCGTTCTTTTCATATGTTTTACCTTTTAATATATTCATTTGAGGACTACCAATAAAACATGCTACAAATAAATTACTTGGATTATCATAAATCTCTTTTGGTGATGCTATTTGCTGTACTAAACCATCTTTCATAACTACTATTCTTGTTCCAAGAGTCATAGCTTCAGTTTGGTCATGAGTTACATATATAAATGTTGTATTTAATTCATTATAAAGCTTAGCTATTTCTGTTCTCATTTGAACTCTAAGCTTAGCATCAAGGTTTGATAAAGGTTCATCCATTAAGAATACTTTTGGATGTCTAACTATTGCTCTTCCCATAGCAACCCTTTGTCTTTGTCCACCTGATAAAGCCTTCGGTTTTCTATCTAAAAGATGTTCTATATCTAAAATTCTTGCTGCATCACGTACCTTTTTATCAATTTCTGCTTTAGGAGTCTTTCTAAGCTTTAATGCAAATGACATATTTTCATAAACTGTCATGTGTGGATATAATGCATAATTTTGGAATACCATTGCAATATCCCTATCCTTTGGAGCAACATCATTAACTACTTTATTATCAATATATAATTCTCCACTTGTTATTTCTTCAAGACCTGCAATCATTCTTAAAGTTGTTGATTTACCACAACCTGATGGTCCAACAAAAACTATAAACTCCCTATCTTCTATTTCTAAATTAAAATTATCAACTGCTTTAAACCCATTTTCATAAACCTTATCAATATTTTTTAATACTAATCCTGACATAAACCTCTCCCCTTAATAAATAAATTTAAATTGTATATTTTTCAATTATAAATTCCATCATTCAACCTATCTTATATAGGATTAATAAAAAATTCTTGGAATATAATAATATCTTTATTTAAACTAATTTTGTCATATAAATAAAATACTCATCCCTCCCCAAATATAACTAATAACAAAATTAATTTCGTAACTTTAATTTAAATAGTATAATTTATCCTCATATAATAAATTTTCTTTTTATAAAAATCTTTTATTTATACTCTTTACACATCTTATACCTTAACCTTTTACAGCTCCAATTGTTATACCTTGAGTAAATGATTTTTGGAACATTATAAATATTATAATCATAGGTATTGATGCAAGTGCTGCTCCAGCCATCATTAAACCATAGTCTGTTGCAAACTCTAATTGCATTGTAGCTATTCCTAAAGGAAGTGTTTGCATATCTTTACTTCTTATTAAAATTAACTGCATAAAATAATCATTCCATGAACTTATAAATGTAAAAATTGCAAGTGCTCCAATACCTGGTTTAACAATTGGAATAACAATATTTTTAAATATTCCAACTTCTGAACATCCATCAATTTTTGATGCTTCTATAAGTTCACTAGGTATAGTTTCACTAAATTGCTTCATTAGAAAAATTCCAAATGGCCATCCTACAGCTGGAAGTATAAGTGACTTATAAGTATCAATCCAATCTAAACTAGTTAATATGTTAAATAAAGGAACCATTATAACTTGTTTTGGAAGAGCCATAGCTATTATTAATAACCAAAATACAATTTGTCTTCCTGGAAATCTTTTTTTAGCAAGAACATAACCAGCTAAAGCTGAAGTTAAGCATACTAAAAATGTTGTTGCAATGGCTATAAAAAAACTATTAAAAGTCCATCTAGCTAATGGCTGTTTTGCAAGGCTTTCCCAGTTTGCAAATGTCGGCTCTAGTGGAAACCATTGTGGTGGTATCGCAATTGCTGCACCTTGATCTTTAAATGCTCCAGTTATAATCCAATAAAATGGAAATATAAAAATTACTGTAAATAAACACAATATTATAAAAGCTACTATATTTTTTGGAGTCCATTGATTTCTCCAATCATATAAAACTTCTTTTTCTTTCTTTTTGCCAAACATAGCTTAAATCACCTCCAACTAATACTCTACATCTGAACCTAAATATTTGTATTGAATTATTGATATTGACATTACTATAACTGCTAAAACTACTCCCATTGATGATGCAAGTCCATATTGACCTAAAGTAAATGATCTTTCATATACTTGATACATAATTGTTGTAGTTGCATAATTAGGTCCTCCTGCTGTTAATAGTTGAATTAATGAGAAACATTGGAATGAATTTATTGTTGTTATTATTACGATATATAATGTTGTTGGTTTTAATAATGGCCATGTTATATTTTTAAAAACTTGACTTGAATTAGCCCCATCTATTTCTGCTGCTTCTAAATAATCCTTAGGTATATTTCCAAGAGATGCCATATATAAAACTATAGGTTGTCCAACAGATAATGTAACTAAAACCATAAGTATTGCCCACTTTGCTATACTTGGATTTCCAAGCCAAACTTGAGGATCTATCCCAAACCAACCTAAAACATAATTTAATATTCCATAATTAGGATGAAAAATCCATCCCCAAACAACAGTTATACTAACAACTGATGCTATGGCTGGTAAATAAAAAACTCCTCTAAAAAAAGATCTTATCTTTGCTGACTTTTTAAATATTGTCATTGAAACAAATAATGAAAAAACTACTACTATAGGAACATTCCCTATAACTAAAACTAAAGTATTCCATAATGATTTTCTAAATATTTCGTCTTTAAATATATTTATATAATTTTCTATTCCTATAAAGGTAGCACTCTTTGGATTATAATCAAAGAAACTCATCACTATTCCACCTATCATAGGAATTATTACAAAACCTATAAAAAATATAGCTGCAGGTAATAAAAAAATATAAGCTGCAATCCATTCTTTTTTTGCTAATTTACTATGCTTAACCTTTTTCTTTTCGATTACTTCAGCACTCACTTAAGAAACCCCCTTGCTTTCACATTTAGTGATAAGGGAGTGTGTTTTCACTCCCTAAAATTAATTATTTTTATTATTTTTTATTAAGAGTTTCATTTGCCTTTTTATTAAACTCTTTTAAAGCTTCTTCAGGTGATTTTTGACCTAAAGTTATTTCTTGAAGTGCTGGGAACCAATGAGTTCTCATTTCAGCAAATCCATTTACAGTATTATAATATTTAGCTGTATAATTTCCCATTGCTTCTGCAAATTTCATTTCTTCATCATCATATAAATTTTTCACAGAATCTCTAACAGAGAAAGTTCCTGTTGCTTTTAAATTCTTTTCTTGCCATTCTTTATCATTACATAAGAAATCTATGAATTTCTTTGAAGCAGCTATTTTATCTTCATCACCATTATCAAATACACATAATCCACCTATAAGTGATTCTAAAGCAAGCTTTCCTTCAGGTGCTGGTATTGGTAATAATATATCATCAAAAGGTTGTGATTTCTTTGATTCATTGCTCTTAACTAATCCAGTTGAAGAAAGAATTGTAATTGCTGCTTTTTGTTGAAGATATAAATCAATTGAATCATTTGAAGCTAATGCTTCTGATCCTTTTGCTATTAATCCTTCATCTATAGCTTTTTTAACCCATTCCATAGATTTTATAGCTTCTTTGCTATCAAAAGTGTATGCAGTTTGATCTTCATTCATAACACTTCCTCCAAAAAGATTTGCAACAAATGCTCTTGTACCTTGATCTCCTGCAGTACTTTTACTAAAGAAAGTTAAAGGTGTTACATCTGGCTTAGCTTTTTTTATAGCTTTTAATGCTTCCTCAAATTCTTCAACATTCCATAATCTATCTTTTTTATTAAGCGGAAGCTTGTCTAATACTCCAGCTTCCTCAAACATTTGCTTATTTGCTGCCATCATAAAGTTTGTAGTATTAAAAGGATACATATAATAAGTATTATCTAGTTTACAACCTTGTAATATTGCTTCTGATACATCTCCATTTAACTCTTTAATCATATCATCTACCGGTGCTAAAGCCCCTATTCTTGCATAATCAATTATTCTTCCAGGTGCATCATATAAAACATCAGGTG
>NZ_JAUNLM010000062.1 GCF_030532265.1 Clostridium sp.
TCTGCCAGAAGGTGCTGCTTTCTTTGCCCAATGTGCAACTAGATATTTAGAAAATGCAAGTAAGAATAAATAGAATATATAATTCATTTAAGATTTAAGTTATCTTAAAAAATTTAAATGATATAAAAAAATAAAACTATAAAGCATTTTTGTGCTTTATAGTTTTATTTTTATTATATAATAGTGCTAATCTTAAAAATAATATTTATTATTTTTAATTATCCAAAAACATATACTAACCTCTACCCCAAAAGCACGTCCAGCATTTACAGTAAAATATCTTATTTCATTACTTTCTTGTATAAATTCTTTTCTTATTATACTATCTAGATTTTCGATTAAAATTTTACTATCTTCTATATCTGATATATGCTTATTTATCAATCTATAATATTTAACATAATCTTTAAATTCTTTATTTGGAACTTTATCAATATGAGTTGCTATTATTATCTCATATTGATTTGTTTCTTTTGTTACAAGTTCCCTGTTTTTATAAAAATCCTTTTTTATTCCACTTATGTACCCCTTCATATCTATTGAATCAAATGTATACATAGATTTTAATTCTATTATATCTTTAATAATATGATCTTTAATGATTGCTAAATCTATTCTAGAATTTACACCCTTAGGATTATATTCTCTAGATATAATATAATTATTGTCTTTTCTATAAAGTTCATAGGCTATTCTATCTCTTATTTGTAATTCATTTTTTCCTGTCATTGAAAGATATGCAAGTTCGTTTTCTCTAAAAGAGTTCATACTTTCTCTTATTACTTCCACTAATTTATTTATATTCATTATTTTTAATTCCTTATTTTATTTATTAATCTATGGGTTTATTTTAAACCCTATACTCTGCAATATTTTTTGTTACCATATCTAATTGTTCTACATCAGCATTTCCACACATAAGTTCTGCTTGTCTTAATACAATTTCTAATGCTTTCTTAGATTTATCTGGTGGATAATCATATTTTTTTAATAGCCTTTTTATTATCTTCCTCATACCTGCTTGGGCACTTTTTTTAATACTCCAATCAATAGATATATTTCTTTTTATTGCAGATGTTAACTCATGTGCAATTTTTTTTAATGTATCATCTGTCATAAACTCTTTTACTGCATCATCAGCTGTTAATGCATCATAAAAAGCAATTTCGTCTGTACTTAATCCTAACTCTTCTTCTCTTGTTTTTATATTTTTAAATTCATGAGCCATATTTATTAATTCTTCAATTACTTCTGCATTTGTTATAGCTTGATTTCTATATTTATTTAGAGTTTTCTTTAGCTTCTCAGAAAATTTTTCTGACTTAACTAAATTAGTCTTTTCCATTGTTTTTAAATTGCCTTCAAGTAATTTTCTTAACATTTCAGCTGCGAGATTCTTTTCTTTCATAGCTTTTACTTCTTCTAAAAATTCCTCTGAAAGAATCGAAACATCTGGTCTTTTTATACCTAACGTATCAAATACATCAATAACTTCTTCTGATATTATTGATTTTTCAAGTAATTGATTAACTCTAGCTTCCATTTCTTTTTTTGATTTTTTAACTGCACCTTTTGAATCTAATTTTACTAAACTTGCTTTAACTGCTTTAAAATAACTTATTTCTAAAGCATTAGCCTTTCCTTCATCAGTTGCAGCACATAATGCATGAGCTTTTGCAAGTTCTGTAGCAAACTGTTTAAACTCCTTTTGTTCTTTTATATCAAGCCCTAATACAAAGTTCATACCTGTTGTTATAGCTCTTATTCTCTTAGATTGAGAATCTCCCATATATCCTGTATAATCCAAGCCATGTACCATATCTCTTAATATTTCAAGTTTTTCAAGCATTACTGCAATAGCTGCTGAAGTATCAATTCCAGTATTATTTTTATCACTATCTGTATATTGCTTTAGTGCCTTTTTAAGACTTTCAAGTATTCCTATATAGTCAACTACAACTCCACCACTCTTGTCTTTAAATACACGATTAACTCTTGCAATAGCTTGCATTAAATTATGCCCCTTCATTGGCTTATCAATATACATAGTATGCATTGATGGAACATCAAATCCTGTAAGCCACATATCTCTAACTATAACAATTTTTAATTCATCACTATTTTTCTTCATTCTTTTTGCTAAAGTATCACGTCTTTGTTTTCCACCAATGTGAGCTTGTATTCTTTCATTATCAGCAGCACTGCCTGTCATAACAACTTTTATTTTTCCCTTATTTATATCATCTGAATGCCAATCTGGTCTAAGCTTAATAATTTCATCATAAAGAGCAACACAAATTTTTCTGCTCATACATACAATCATAGCTTTGCCATCAATAGTTTTTGACTTTTCTTCATAATGATTTACTATATCTTCTGCAAGCTTTTTAACTCTATTTGGAGCACCAACAACAGCTTCTAATCTTGACCATTTACTCTTATATTTTTCCTTTGCATTATCTTCTTGACCTTCTGTTATTTCTTCAAATTCCTCATCAATTTCTTCAATAACATTTTCGTTAGTATCAAGTTTAATTATTCTATTTTCATAATATATTTTTACAGTAGCTCCATCTTCAACAGCTCTTGTCATATCATAAATATCAATATAATTACCAAAAACTGCTGGTGTTGATTTATCATCAAATTCTATTGGTGTTCCTGTAAATCCGATAAATGTAGCATTTGGAAGTGCATCTCTTAAATATTTAGCATATCCATACTTAACATCACCTGTCTTTGTATCTGATTTAGCTTCAAATCCATATTGACTTCTATGTGCTTCATCAGCCATAATAATAACATTTCTTCTATCTGTTAATACTGGCATTTCACCTTCTTCTGGCTTAAACTTTTGGATAGTTGTAAATATAATTCCTCCTGACTCCCTATCATTAAGCAAGTCAAATAATCCATTAATTTCCTTTGAATTATCCTTAGCCTTTACATTACTTTTCTTTTGTTCTTCAGAAAGCTTTCTTACATTTGCTTGTTTTGGAGTTTGTCTTAAAATATCAGAAGATTTAGCAAAAGTTCCAAATAACTGATCATCTAAATCATTTCTATCTGTTAATACAACTATTGTAGGGTTATTTAAGTGCTTTACAAGTTGTGCTGCATAAAATACCATTGAAAAACTTTTGCCTGAACCTTGTGTATGCCAAACAACTCCAGCCTTTTTATTTCCAGAAGAACTACAAGCAACTTTAGTTTTTTCTACTGCTTTTTTAACTGCAAAATACTGATGATATCCTGCAAGTATTTTAATGGTTGTTGATTTTTCACCTATTTTATTTCCTTTTAAGTCATACTCATCTTCAGATGATACTTGAAACAATAAAAAGTTTTCTACTATATCAAGTAAACGCTCCTTAGATAACATTCCCCTTAACATAACTTCATATTGTGGAACATCTAAAGATTCAATATTTTCTCCATCAATACTTCTCCAATTCATAAATCTTTCTTCATTAGAAGTAATAGTGCCAGCCTTTGCATTTATTCCATCTGATAATATACAAAATGCATTATAATTAAAAAGACTTTGTATATCATTTTTATATGTTTGGATTTGATTATAAGCTTCTTCAATACCAACATTTTCATCAGTGGCTGATTTAAGCTCAATTACTACTAAAGGAATACCATTTATAAATATAATTATATCTGGTCTTCTTTCTTCTTTTTCAACTATAGTAAATTGATTTACTGCTAAAAAATCATTTTTATTTATATTTTTAAAATCTATAATATAAGCTTTTTCTGTTTTACTTTCTCCATCTTTAATAAATGAAACATCAATTCCTTCTATTAATAGTTTGTGAAATTCTTTGTTGTTTTCTATTAATATTGGACTATTAAAATTTATTATTTTTTTGTAAGCTTCATCTAAAGCTTCTTCTGGTAAATTTCTATTTATACTGAATAAAGCATCTTTAACTCTTTGCTCTAAAATTACATCTTTATAATTATTTCTCTCAGGACTATAACCATCATAAGCAATATCTGGTCCAAAAGCATAACTGTAACCTAATTCTTGAAGTATTTCTATTGCTGCTTCTTCTAAATGGTCCTCTCTGAAATTTTCAAATAAATTCAAATCCCAATCCCTCCTTTTTAATTTCTATATCTTTATAAATGTAACACTCTCACCTAATTTAATGTCTTTTGTATTATATCCACTTTGTAACCAACTTTTTGCTTGAACGTGTCTATTATCATTATTTCCCCACCAAGCATTTGTTGTATAAGCTGTATTTGGTAATTTAAATCCTAATATATCCTCAATTTGCTTTATTGTTAATGTTAATTTTTCTTTTCTGCAATTACTTAAATATTCATTCAATAAATCATACTTACTCATCTCAAATACCCTCCTATATAATTTCTTTAATTATCTAAAGGTACTCTTATTTCACCTGACATAAGTTTTGGTAATAATGTATCTCTACTGATAGCTAATTTTTCATTTTCATAATTATTGTTATTAATTCTATCTAATATTATAGTCATTATTTTTTCAAACCTATCTCTTACATTTTTTCCCGGCAATATGAATTTATATTTTACTAAATAATTTATTTTCATATTAGGTCTTGTTGAAGTTTCTCCTGTTATCTTAGATATATAATCTGTAAAATCTTTATAATTCATTACTTGATATATAAAAATTGGATTAAAATTTTCCTTTATCTTTAATCTAATTAAGCCATTATTGTAAACAGCCTCCAAATCCTCAAATATAAGTGTATTTAATCCAATTGTAGCAGTTCTTGTTACTAAAATATCATTCTTTTTTAAAGAAAACTTTTTATAATCTTGCTTGTTAATTTTACAATATCCCCATCTACTTATATTCCTTTTATTAGATATGTCTCCAACTCTTACACATTTAATTCCGGTATCGTAATCTACAATAGGTGCTCTTCTTATTGCATCTGCTCCTGTATTAGCTGATAAAACTACATTCTCAAGATTTGTATAACCCCATCCCCTAGGAATCATCCCAAACTCACTTTCAACCATTTCTCCACCACTACTTTTATATGGTTTACCCTCTTCATTTGGAAATTCAAAATCAACGAACCATTGTTTAAAAATAGCTTGAGCCATTTCTTCTAATTTTTTATTTATTTTATTGTTTATTTCTATTTTTTCATCTAAATCAGATAATATTTTAACAATTGCTTTTTGTTCAATGATAGGTGGACAAGGAACCACGATATTAGATATTTCTCCTAAGTATAGACATTTTTGAACAGATCCTTTTATCATTCCATTACATTGCCCGAGAAATTTTCTATCTTTAGTAATATAGTACATAAATTGCGGAGCAAACTTTTCAATATCTGGCCTTATTATTGCTACACTTCTCTGAAGCTCATAGTTAATTACTTTCTCCTTAATAATTGCTGATTCACCTATAGTTCCTACTGTTGTTAACAATATATCATTTGTTTGAAGCCCAGTTCTTTTTCTTAGTTTATTTAAGGTATCTAAATCGATTAATCTTTCTTTGTTTCCTAATACAACATTTCCATCTTTTATATTTTTACAACTTAATAAATAATAATCACCTTCTGGATTGTCTTTAACAGTACTATGTGTACCGTCAGTTATTTTTGTAGTACACTCATTTAATTTATAAAATGTCCATTCTTGTGGAAGTCGTCCTATTGGACTTTCACTAAAACTCATATCCAATTCCCCCTAGATTCTTTCTTATTTCTTCCTCTAGGCTTCTTGATTTTTCAAATAGTTCTCCTAGTTCCTTTGTTAAAGTTTCCATTTTTTCTTCAAATGGTATTCCATCATCTTCTTGTTCTTCTATTCCAACATATCTTCCTGGAGTTAATACATATTCATTTTCTCTTACTTCGTCTAGTTTGGACGCTTTACAAAACCCTTGAACATCCTCATATTTTCCATCAATATTTCTATAATTATGATAAGTATCTGCTATTTTATTAATATCTTTTCCGCTTAATTCTCTATGTCTTCTATCTACCATTGTTCCTAAGTTTCTTGCATCAATAAATAAAATTTCATCTTCTCTTCTTCTAAACTTAGAATTATCTTTTTTATTTCTATTTAATATCCATAATGAAACTGGTATACCTGTTGAATAGAATAATTTATCAGGTAGAGCTACTATAGCATCAACAAGTTTTGCTTCTATTAAATTTTTTCTAATTACTCCTTCGTTAGAAGTATTTGAAGATAAAGCCCCATTTGCTAAAACTACTCCAGCAACTCCATTTGGGGCAAGGTGATATACTATGTGCTCAAGCCATGCATAGTTTGCGTTACCTTCTGGTGGTACTCCATATTTCCATCTAACATCTTCTGTTAATTTATTTCCACCCCAATCACTAATATTAAACGGAGGATTTGCAAGTACATAATCTGCTTTTAATGTTTTGTGTAAATCATCATGGAAAGTATCTGCTTGGTGTGGACCTATGTTTCCTTCAAGTCCTCTAATTGCTAAGTTCATCTTACATAACTTCCAAGTTGTAGCATTAAGCTCTTGTCCGTAAATTGATAAGTCATCTATTCTTCCTTGGTGTTCTTCAATAAATTTTTCACTTTGGATAAACATACCACCAGAACCACAGGCTGGGTCATATATTCTACCTTTGTATGGCTCTATCATTTCTACCAACGTCTTAACAACACTTGTTGGAGTATAGAATTCTCCCCCACCTTTTCCTTCTGAACTTGCAAATTGTCCTAAGAAATATTCATATACTCTACCTAAAAGATCTTTTTCTCCATTTTTATGAAGTTTTATAATAGAAATTAAATCAATAAGTTCTCCAAGTCTTCTTTTATCAAGTTCTGGTCTTGCATATCTTTTATCAAGAACACCTTTAAGTGTTGGATTTTCTTTTTCTATAAGAATCATTGCATCATCAATAATTTGTCCAATCTTAGGATCTTTTGCATTATCTTTTATATAATCCCATCTTGCTTCTTTTGGTACCCAGAAGATATTTTCTGATTCATATTCATCTCTATCTTCTTCAAATCCATCTCCCTCTTCTATTAATTCTTGATATTTCGTTTCAAATTTATCTGATATATATTTCATAAATATAAGTCCTAATACTACATACTTATATTCTGCTGAATCCATACTTCCTCTTAATTTATCTGCTGATTTCCACAGAGTTTCTTCAAAACCAATATTTGCTGTTGACATATTATTTTCCTCCAAACATTTAATTATTAAATCTAATTTATTAATTCTTAATTTTTAAAAATTATTGTCATCAAAAACTTCAAATATTTCACTTTCAAATTCAGCTTGCTCTTCTCCAGTTGTTATATTATCTGGTAATAATTCAAGATAATGAGCCAATGCCTGAATAGTTTTATGAACTATTACTTCTTCCTGAGCTTTTTCTAATATTTCTGTTATAAGTTTGTATGTATCAATATAAGGGTTATTGTCTACTATTTCTAAAGCTGATTTAAATTTATTTATTATCTTTGCTTTTTCAATATTTCTTTCTAAAGAATTTATTTCTTCTTTATCATAAATAGGTCTTTTGACCATATTATTTATTTCATCTGTTACATATACTAATTGTTGCTTTTTTATAATTGGATTTAAATCTCTTTTTAATTTTTCTTTTTGTATTTCTAGTTTATCTATTTCATCTATATTTTTATTAAAGTATTCTTTGTTTATACCAAAGTATTCTTCTAAAATTGGAATGTATTTTTTAGGAATTTTTTGTTTTCCTTTAATCCATAAATTAATATTTTGTTTTTTTATTCCTAAATACTCTGCTAGTTCTATATGCTGTATATCATATAAAGTTAGTATATACTCTAAACCTATTATTGATATCACCTCACTTTATTCATAACATTTTATTGTCTTAGTCAATATATTTATATTGTAAGATATTTCTATATTAATCGTCAATAAATATAGAAAATTAACTTTTTCTTATTTTTTGTTTTTTATCTATTGCAATTTACGGGCTTTAGCCTATTGTAAAACATTTATGTGATTTAGTACTAAACACTACATAAATTAAATAACAATTAACATGTTTATAAAAAAATAGTAAAATAAATAAAGTAGAATGAAATGGGATAAAAAGGAGTGACCTTATGAGTTTTTGCTGCAAGGATTTATTTCAGCTTAAATATTTTTCAAAGGCAAAGCTACTAGCTGGACAAAATGGATTAAAAAATCAAATTTCTTTGCCTTATGTACGTACAACCGAATCTATTTCAGAATGGCTTTATGGCGGGGAACTACTTTTTGTTATTTATAATGAAAATGATGAAAACCTTTTATTGCTTATTGAAGAATGTATTTTCAAAAAGCTTTCTGGTATTGTTATTTTAATTGATGAAAAAGATATAAGTAAAATATCAAAAGAAATGATAACTAAAGCTAATGAAGCTAATCTTCCCTTATTTATAATGCCATGGGGTATTAAATTAATTGATATTATACAAGAAATTTTTCTAAAGATTGAACAAAAAAGAGAAGAAAAAAAGAATGGAAAGCATTTTCTTGAATCACTTCTTTTTTCACAAGATCAGTTGCATGAAGATATTAATGGTTTGGCTGAATTTTATAATATAAATTTAAGACCTTATCATTATATTTGTATATTTAAAATTAAAAAATTATCAAATACTCATCACGCTTCTGAAAATGTTACTAAACATATAATGAATTCTTTAGATGAAGGTTTAAATGAAAAAAATTATACTTTATTACATATGGAATATGCCAATCACTTAATGAGTTTAGTATTTGCTAACAATTGTGAAGATGCAAAAAAATCTTTAGAATATATTGAAGATATGTTTAAGGTTGCAAGTTCTAGATACTCTGAAAATGTAGAAATGAATTTAAGTTTTAGTCGTATAAGGGAAAGTAATTCTGATATTAAAATTAGTTATAAGGAAGCTTGTAAAGCTCTTTCTATGATAGGTATTTATAATAATGAGTCAAATATTATTAAATATAATGAATTAGGCATTGTAAGGTTATTTATTGAACTTGCTGAAACTAAAGATATTGAGCAATATTGTTATGAAAATCTAGGCCCTATATTAGATTACGATAAAAATCATGGAATGGACTTAGTTGGAACTTTAAAATGTTATTTTAAAAATAATAGACATTTAGTTAAAACTTCTCAAGAGCTTTTTATTCATAGAAATACTTTACTTTATAGATTATCAACAATAAAAAATCTTTTGCAAAGAGACTTAGATGATGCTATGACTGATTTAGAGCTTTTTAATAGTATACTTATTTATGAATTTCTTAATTTACAAAATAAATTATCACTTTAACTAACTCTAAATTAAATATATTTATTCATAAATCAAACTTAACTTTAAGCTTAACTTATACCAAAAAGGTAAAACTAATTATAATATAAGATTAATTTAATAATATAAAGCTTAAGTTAGCTTAATTTTTTAAATTAAAGGGACTATATCAAAATTATAATTTAACTTTGATATAGTCCCTTATTTATTTTGTCAATTTTATTATTTAAAATTATAACTATTTAAAATAAGAATGTACAAAAGTTTTTATTGGCTTATAAATTTCATTATTTTTATTTATAATATATAAAAATAGTAAGAGTAGTAAACTGAATTTAACTTTTTATTTTATATTAATTTGCAACTGGTTCTTTTACTTTTTTAGTTTGTTGTACTTTTTCTTTTGCAAAAGATAGTATTAATACTCCTGCAAATATTAATGTACATGCAATAATTTTCATTAACGTTATTTTTTCTCCTAAAAGTATTGCTCCAAAAATAACACTTGTTATAGGTTCAAATGTACTTATAACAGCAGCTTCACTCGCTCCAATATGTTTAATACCAACTTGTAATAATGATAATGCAACAACTGTGCATAAGAATGCAAATATTGCAGATAATCCCCAAGCTTTAGGTGTTAATGTTGAAAAAACAAGTTCATTTGTAATCATTCCGTATATAAACATACCTATTGATGATGAAATTGCTACATAAAATGTTATTTTAAATGGTGGTTCACTTTTTAAACCACTTTTGTCCATAAATATAATATAGAATGCATAAAACATACCAGATGCTACAGCTAAAATTAATCCTATTAATGTACTAGCTCCAAGAGAAGCTGATGTTAATGCTGTAATAAAGAAACATCCTATACCAGACATTGCAATAATTAATGCTAAAACTTTTTGTTTGCTTAATTTTTCGTGGAAGAATATTACACAACCAAGTGTTACGAATATTGGATAAGTAAAGTGTATTGGTGTAACTATTCCTACATCTACATAAGCAAAAGCCATATTTAACATTAATGTTGTTATTGCGTTTCCAACAAAACCGAGTATCATTAAATCTTTAAGTTGTTTTTTTGTTACCTTTAAGTTTATTTTTAAAAGCAAAATAATTACTAATAAAAATGGTAAACTTAAAAAGTTCCTTAAAAATGTTAGTGTTACAGGGTTGCTTCCTTCAAGACCATAGGTCATAGGGCCTAATGTAAAGGCAAAACCAAAGGTAATTGAAGATAGCATTGTTAAAATAATTCCTTTTGTTTTCATAATAATACCTACTTTTTATTAATTTTTTTCAAGTACTATTTAAACATTAATTGAAAGCTTCTTCAATAATTTTAATAATATTTGGGATAACATCATCAACAATTATTTTTCCTCTTTCAGCTGATGATGATTTAGCTGATGCAAGTATTCCAGTTTCAGGAACTATTCCCTTTTCTATTGGATATTTATAATAAGTTGCTGGGCTTGCATTTTCTGTATCCATAATTTTATCTTCTCTTACAAGCTCTGGTGCAAAATACATCATTAATGATGTTTCTGTAACAGCTGCATGTTCTAGAGCCCAACCTGGGAATGGTACTTCATCAAAAACTTTATCAATTACGTCAGGTGACATTGGATCCCACCAGTTAGTAAGAAGTATTTGAACTTTATCTCCATATTTTGCTGAACATAAATCCATAGCTTCTACAATAAATGCTTCATTTTCAAAGTGAGCACTTAATATAAATATTTTCTTAAATCCATCACGGACAAATTCATCAATTATATCCATTACTAATGCTTGTAATGTAGCTCCATTTAAATCTATTGTTCCTGGGAATAATGGACCACCACCACTTAATGGTTTTGATTTATATCCATATGAAAGTGCTGGAGCAACTACCCCATTTATTTTTTCAGCAATTCTGTAAGCAAATCCATTGGCTAATACTGTATCTACGCAAGTTGGAAGATGAGGTCCATGTTGTTCTGTTGAACCTATTGGTAATATAATTACATCATCTTTTTTCTTTGCGAATTCTTGCCAAGTCATGTTTTCCATTTTTACGTTTTCGTACATAATAAAGTCCCCTTTTCTCGTATAGATATTTTAAGCTTATTTTAATTAATGTTGATTTTTAGCTAGCTTCCTAAAAACATTTTAAATAAATAAGTAGGAATTTAATGTTTTTAATGTTTATAAAGAGTTAAATAAATAATCAAATTGAATGTTGCTAAGAAACCAGCTAAAAACAAAAATTATAAAAGAAACAGCTTATTTAAAATTTTA